>JAAFKI010000058.1 GCA_021399345.1 Candidatus Heimdallarchaeota archaeon | reverse complement strand
TGTTCTTGCTACACGGAAAGGTGATGTTGGCAAACCCGCATGCTGCCATATCTTTTTTGTAAGTGATTTGTCTGTTGCAATTGATATTGTGAAAGTATCAGAGCCAACATAAGGTATCTCAATCTCTTCTAATATTGCAGCTTCCACCATACTGGAAACGTTAAATACAAGATCAACATTTGCTTTTCTTAAATCATTAATAAAATCCGGACCCCAATCTATTATACAAACGTCATATCCTGAATCAATCAAAGCTTGTTGGTGATGTGCTACCTCTTTGTAAGTTTCGTCAACAACAGTAGTATTACTTGCAAATTTTTCTTGTAATTTGAAATTACCCCTTTTTTTGTTCAGTAATCCTATGTTAAAACGTCTTTTTTTCGGAGAACTCACTCTTAATCTGAGCCATCCTTTCTTTTAGAGATATTTGCGTTCATTATCATAAATATCATAGAAATTGAATATAGCAACTTAATAAACATTATTTTGAAAACATTATATTGTCTCAATTAAATTTTTTGCATCAGGGAAACTAAAAATAGAAACAATTTAATCGAAAAAAAAGAAGTAAGAGTGTAGGTTTAACATTTATGTAACGTTAAAACATACTAGTTTCTTTTTCGTTTGACTAACACTACAAGTACAGCTAAGGTTGAAACACCTAATAGACTGAATCCCCAGGCAAATGGCACTGTTCTACCATCACCATCTGTAGAAGCATAATCACTGTTTATAATCATGTGAATACTACCAGTTGACATATAATAAGTATAAGCGGCCGGCACTTCAATATTCATGTATACTTCCACCATTCCCAGTAAACCAGTTTTCACATTTATGGATGTCTGTACTCTCATTTCCGTTTCCATGTAAAAATCATATCCGCCACCTATAATGCTTACATATTCACGTTCATACACCATGAATGAAAAAACGTCACCTTCAAGGCTGTACTCCATTTGAAATGTGTAACCATATTCATATGTGTAACTACTCACTTCAGTAGAATAGTCATAGGTCTCATCGTAACTATAGCCACTAAGTTCCTCTATCAATTGTTCATAGATACTGTATGTACCAGTTGTGTTGGTATAAGTAACTGGACTGATGAAAAAGTATGCATAAGAATAGGCCATACCATAGAGCAATAGGAAACCAAAATAGGGGTCAACTTGAACTCCATCTACGAAGAAATTAAACCAATCTCCGGTAGCATTATCTGGATCTTCAGTTACAACAATTTTGATTTTGTCTCCTTGAGTCAAATATTCAGTGCCTATGTATGCATCACTAGTAATTGATGTAAAAGACCCAGTGAAAGCAAGTGTATCTACAGTCCACTCAAATTCTTCGCCTACAGCAATATCATCAGAGTACCCCAGAGTACCAGTTGGATAATCAGCTGAAGCAGTTATTGGCATAAAAGCCAAACATGTTAGAATTAAAATTGAAAATATTATTTTCTTATTCATTAGTTCACCTTTTTAGATAGTTTGCTTAAACAAACTAATCATTTCTTAGGGCTAAATGTTAAAAACTTTTCTTCAGTTTTTTTTAAAGCATAAGATAGATACCAGAATCAATGGAATTAAAAAAGCAGGAGCTACGGTTGAAAAAGTCCAAGAGACGGAAATATCTAAGAAGATTTTTTCAATTAAGATTTAGCAATTTGCCAATATATTCTTAAACAAGAAATTAGAATCATTATAAGTAAATGTGATTAGGATGACCTTAATCAACGAAAATGTCGTAATGGATTTCTATCTCAAGCTTATAACCGAAGACAAAATCAACTTCCTGATTGGTAAAAATCAAGCTAAGAAAGAAATCAAACAATATATTACTAAATTAAAGAAAAGCGAAGAGATTCATGATAAGATTCAGATTGCTAAGGAACTCTGGAAGACACTTTTCGAAGTCTCTATGGAGTTC
>JAAFKI010000057.1 GCA_021399345.1 Candidatus Heimdallarchaeota archaeon | reverse complement strand
ATTACTGATCATGATACAATTGAAGGAACCAATGTTGCTGAGAAGATGTCAAATAATTATTCTTTTGCTTATCTTACAGGAATTGAATTATCTGCAAGACATGAACAAACAAAAATAGAAATTTTAGGATATAATTTTGATTCTACAAATGCAAGATTACACGAGAAAATGATGTTTCTTCAGGAAAAAAGAAATGAAAGAATCTTCAAAATCTTAGGGAAACTAAACGAAATGAATCTAGATGTTACTTATGATGATATCTTAAAACAAATAGGAAGTGGAGTTAGTCCCGGAAGACCTCATTTGGCCAGAGCGATGATTGATAAGAAAATTGTAAAAACAATAAATGAAGCTTTTGAGAAATATATTGGAAACGAAAAACCAGCTTATGTCCAAAGAGAAACAATAACCCCGCAAGAAGCAATTGATTTGATTTTGAGTGGAAATGGTACAGCCGTTCTTCCTCATCCATTGCTTGTTGAGGGGAAAAATCTACAGAAGTTGGAAGAATACCTAGAACTACTATTATCGTGGAAATTAAAGGGAATTGAAGTTTATTATAATTATGATCATATTCCATCATTTTTATCAAAACGGCAAATCAATTCAGGAATTAAATTTCTAATCAAGTATTGTAAGAAAAATGATCTTCTAATAACTGGGGGGACAGATTTTCATGGAGAATCAGGAAGATTGGGTTCCGTTTTCATTCCAAGAGAAGAAATAGAAAATATTTTTTCCTATTTTAACCTATAGGAATTCCATACCTTTAGCAATAATCCAGGGTCATCTGTAAAAATACCATCAATTCCCAAGTTAAGGAGATTCATCATAGCTTGTTCATCATTAATTGTCCATGGATGAACAGCTAAATTCCATTTATGAGCTCTTTTAATGCTTCTTGGAGTAACAATTTTCAGAAAATTATATTTTATAGGCACTTGAAAAGCACAAAATTTTTTATGTGAGAATAATGTAAAGTGACCAAGAAAAGCTAAAACTTCTAGAGGGCTTGCACTTGTTGGAATACGCCATTGGATGCAAATATCTCTAAATTTTCTAATTTGTTTATGATGAAATGAACCTAGCAAAACCCTATCAATAGCATTTGAAGAAATTATAGCATCGAGTATATTTTCAGGAGCTTCTTTTAATTCGTCTTTGATGTCCAAATTAATTCGAATTTTTGGAAATTTATCAAGAAATTCAACAAGCGAAAGAATCTTGAATTCTTTGTTTCTATAAGGATATTCCCCACTAATAGAATCTTGATACCAATAACCCAAATCAAATGCTTGCAATTCATCAAAAGTATAGTCAATAATTGGACCTATTCCATTGGTAGTACGATCTAGAGATTCATCATGAAAAATCACAGGAATACCATCTTTTGTCAACCGAATATCTGTTTCCAAAACATCTACATCCAAATCATAAGCTTCTTTGAAGGATTGATATGAACTCTCTGGAGTGTAAGCACTTCTCCCTCTATGTGCCATAATTAATGGGCGATCATTTCTTAGAAATGGAATGTCACTTCTCAAATAAACAGAACTTTTCATGTTAGTTCACATTATCTGTTATTGTAAACTATTTCTCTTCTGCTTTATCTATTATCTCTTTTATTAGATAAAGTAATTGATCCATTGTTTTCCTCCCTATGTCCAAAGATTTTCCCGGTTCATGAAATAATACATTCCTTTTGAATCTGATTTCATGGAGTAAAGAAACCGCATCTTTTGTAATCAATCTGTTCTTCTCTAAAATATCGATTAATTTTATGAAATTAACGTCTTCTTTCTCTAGTTCTGGATTTAAGTTGATTAAGGTTTTTCTGAAAACAGTTTCAAGTGTTCGATAAATAAGTAGGAAGGACAATGTTTGTTCTTCACTTCTGATTTTATCCCATTTAGAAATCTTTTCCTGAATATAATCTAAATCTGCTTTGATTGCTTGTTCTTCTTCTGAAGTCAATATTTGACTGGAAATAATCTGTAACAGAGGGTCATATTTGAATTGTTTCTCAATCTGTTCTTTTGCTTCTTCAGGTATTTTAATTTCTTCTAATACTTCTTTGTATAGTTTCCACGCTATAGATTTAGCCATTCCATCTCTATAATACCAAGATATTGTTTCAACCATTTTCGAGAGAAGCAAACTCTTCTTGGCTTCATAGATTACACCCGATAGTTCCCTTTGAGTTCTTCGAACAAAAAGATTACTTATTGGAAATTCAGCAATAGACAAAATTTGAATCAATCGTCTTTCTCTCTCAATTTCAGGTTCATAATAGATAATTGGAACAATCCTTGGAATTAGACGACATAATGTTCTAGATGATGTAAAGAAGAGAAATAAACCAAAGAAAAGTAACAATCCAAAAATCAGAGAGAATATAAGTACATTAACTGAATTTGTGATTTGATCCAATTCAATGAAATCAAGTTTAATACTCGTTCCTCGCAGAATAATGACCAGTATCAAGTTCATGAAGAGTAATGCAGATGTAACTCCACTAAACAGGAATAGTGATTCATTATATGTTAACAACCTTTGATTTCTTGAACCATGGTTTCTATCAATGAAATTTTGAGAATATTGTTTCCTTGCTTCCTTAACCAAATCTGGAATAACTTTTGTTTCAATCTTGTTTTTCAAAAGCTTTATTTCCTTATCTTTGAGAATATGCTCCATATCTTCAAGAGGAACAGCTTTATCACGAATCTTTAATCGTCTTGGCTTAAGGAATATACTTTCTAGATTGGTTTTCAGATTATTAGTTATGTGTTTTTTAACTCCTCCAAAGAAGAAAACCAATCTTGGTGATATAATATAGAGGAAAATAATTGGTATTATTAGAAAGAAGAATAAAAGTAGCGAGGAAAATTGATAATCTTGAGTTCGTAACCCTGTATAAATTATATATACAAAAATCTCTATAAGGAAAGGTAAAATTAAACCAAATAATACTCTAAGCAACATATTCCAAATATTAACACCAGGTTTAGAACTAGTCAAAGCTTGATAAGTCATTGATAAAAAAATCAGTAGGTCATATAAATGCTTGATGGTCTATATTATCCGCTATAAGAAGTTTTGAAATTTTGGATAACTCTTCCTTGATCCATTCAATTTCACTATCTTTGTATAAGTTATATGTAATCAAATCACTAAGACTAGCATACCTTAACCTTTCTAATCCTTTGCCCGCATAAAGGCTTGATTCCTCTAAAAGTAGATGACGTCCATTTTCACAAACTTTAGAAAATGACCAATCTAAAGGAAACTTTATTTCAGATTCTTTATTATTGATAAAAAAATAAGGAGCTTGAAATGCTAAGAAATAATGTCCCGAATTAGCAAATCGATTACTCAAAGAAATAAATTGTTGTACTTTGAATGAAGAAGAAATTTTCTTCTTTTCTTCTATTTCCTTTGTTAAAATATGTATCAAAGCAATCATTTTTACCAAGGATTGTTCATCTAAGGGATAATGAATCCTCTGAGGAAAATAATTTTGTATTTCTTCTAAATCAACATCTAAGATTTTCTCTTCTGAAATTAAGGTTTTCTTCTTGATATGGTCCTCTTTTGTTAGTTTTAAGAAAACTAGTTCGGAACATATTCTGAAGAGATCATCCAATCTTTCCTTCTTATTAAATTTGAGCATCTGCAAACTGAAACGGTTTGACCATTTATCTAAGAAGCCTAGATATGGGCAGAAGTTACCACTGGAACCCAAATATGTTAGCAATGTATGATTGTGCTTCACTAAGTTTTCCATTTTTGAAACAGATATTTCTAAATCATAAGGGAGAAAGATAATTTTATCATTTAGGCTTTTTTTGACTAAATTGTCAAACACTAGTAGAGAGTTCCCAGAATGATTCTCATCACTGTTTACGATATGAATAGGGAAATCTTTTATCTCATTTGCTAAATGAATATCTTGAATTTCATAATTAAATGGAAGAGAGATAATTATCTCGTTAACAAATTTCTTCATTTTTCTAATTTGATGTGTAATGAAGTGCTCCCTTTCCTGAGAATTGTTTTCATAGCCTATGATCAAACCTGTGGTATTCTCTTTTGAATGCTCATGTTTGGAGGTTTTCTTTCCCACTTCTTCAAGCAAATTCTTTAATGAACTATGCATTTACTTTCCTCAACTGATGAAATATTCCAAGATATTCTGTAATGTTTCATTTACTTCAGTATTAAAGAGAACATCATATTTACTAACAAATTCATCTATAACCAGTTTGTTACTTTCATAGTCATTAGAATCACAATATAAAAATTTGATTGTGGTAAAATCAATTGCTTCATCGAGTATTTTCTCGGTCCAGATTAATAATTTAGGATATTTTTCATCTTTAAATCCCTCAATAATAAGAAAATCAGGATCAGAAATATTTGAAATTTCAGTTATTAGCCGCTCTAAATTAATTTGCTCATTTATTGTAATTTGGGTGGTGTTGTCAAAAACCACGACTGAGAGATTACTACCTGATCTAAGAAACTCATCTGAATCCTTTTTGGAAAAAGAGTAAGAATGTTTCCTCGACGATTTTATTGTAGCACAGTTAAAATTTTCCTTCGATAGTTTCTCTAATATTGAGCAAATTATAGATGTTTTTCCGGTACCAGCATACCCTATGATTTGCAGAATTTTCGGTTTGATCATAAGATTACACATTTATTTTGTCTATTATTTCTTAACAGTATAAAATAAAATAGAGTTGTTAAAAGAATAATCTCCTTTACTCTTCTATTTCTTTTTTGATCGCATTAGCCCCATAAAGTAGTTTCTTAGCTGATGTTATGCCTATTCCACGGATTTTACTCAGTTCTTCAGGAGTAGATGCAAGGATTTTCTCTAAAGAATCATATCCACCATCTTTGAGAAGCATTGCAATTTTATCACCAACGCCCATTATATCTGTAACCTTCAAATCAGCTATTGTTCTTTTTTCCAAAGCTGAAGAATCCTCTATCGGAGTACCATCATCCATAACTTCGATTTCAAATGGTAAAATCTCTTTCTCCTTGACTGAAGCTTTAGCTTCAATTTTATCAGTTATTCTAACTTCCTTCTTTCTTGTTGAAGGTGGCACTGGGATTTCATGCTCTTTAGGATCTATTTTTGCAGACGGTTTTACTTCTTGAATTTTCTTTTCCTGTTCTTTAACAACTTCTGAGGGTTTTTTCAACACTTCTTCCTCTTCTTGTATGAGTAAAATTTCTGAAGGAGGAACTAATTTATGCTGTTTTATTTCCTTTTTAGGAGCAGTTACCCTAGTTTTTTTTTCTTCTGGTATTTGTCTGGGTTCATCGAAAATTGATTTTGAAATTACTTCAATTATATCTCTTTTCTTTAAATATTCACTTGGACGAAGCAAATTACTAATTGGAGGTTCTTCTTTTTCTGTTTTCTCTAATGGCTTTGTAACCACAGGATCCCCTGATACCTTTGGATAATCTTCTGTTCTTTCTTCTACAAATTCATATGCTGTTTCCCGTGTTTTCAATATTTCACTAGGTTTGAGTAGATTATTGACAGGTGGTTCTTCTTTTTCTTCCTTAGCTTCAACTTTCACAGGTGGTAACAGAGTAACTTCTGGAGAAACTGTTTCCTCGGTTTTGAAAAGTTCACTAGGTTTAACAACAGTATCATCTGGTGGTTTATCTGGACGAGCTTTCTCTACAATGACCTCTTCATCTGGTTTTACAAGTTCTCCCAACATATGTGCACCAGTTGCTTTAGCTGGTTTGGGATCAAGCGGATCAAAATCATTAGATCTTACTTTTGCTTCTCGTACTGCAACGCCTGAAGAATGTAAAGATGTTCCTGTTCCTAAGTTTCTAACAGCTTCTATCATCTGATAGAAATTTATGTTTGATATCCCAATATCAGAGAAGTATTCTGACAACCAATTTGAGAATCTATGAACATTCACTTCAGATCCCAATTTTTTCTCCCAATAATTGATTATTGTCTCTGCAAGTTGATTAAATGTAGAAAATTTATGAGTTTCCACAACGTGTTTACCATCATACAAATCCAAAACTCCGCTCAAACTGGCTGTATATTCAGTTTCAGTGGATTTAATGACAACACTATATCTATGACTCCCTATCAAACTTCTTCGAGGTGACCTTGATGACATTATCTCACAAATATAAAAGGAACATAACAGATAAAAAAATTTGCCTATCGGAAAGGAGAAAAAAGGAGAAAAAAGAGGAAATTATGCTTTTGCTTCTTGTGGTTTTTCCCAAGTTGGCCGTTCTTCTTTATCGTAAGTTTCCATAACTTCGGCTTGTATTCCATCAATATTCTTTTGAATATCTTTAGAAATTCTACTTCTTCGACCAGGATTACCTCTAAATGGGTCTGCTATGTGGAAGAAAAGTATTGTCTTGTAAGCTGTGGAAATGGGTCTTAGAATAGCTGATGTTGGTAAATATCCAAATAGGAAGAACAGAGCACCTATTGCTAGTGAAAACACTATTTTATAGCTAATTCCTAATGCAAACTCGGTATCAGGTATACTTAGCTGATCAGCCAGCCAATAATAACCAAGGAAGAAGCCTCCAGATGAGAAGAATCCTATAGTTAGCAAAGTGAATAGACCTTTAGCTATATTTACACCAGTTTTTCCAATAATAATATCAGCAGCTGAATCTAGAGACAAATCAGCTGATCTAGCTACACTTCGAATGAAACCTCGTTTTTCTACTACTATAATTGTTAAAGTATAATAGTTAAGGAATTTGAGGATTTTGAATAATCCTTTGAGAATTATTATGAAAATAAAGAATATTATTCTCAAAACCAGCATAGTTCTTGTCCAAACTTTATTCTTCTTCCATTTCTTGAAGAAATTTCTGTTAGCAAAGAATTGGATTGTTTTAATTATTGCATCAAAAAATGCTATGAACATTCCAAATAAAACGATGCTTCCTTTAACTTTCCAGATTTCCCTAATTGCTATTTTCAAGGAAGAATCTTTGTAATTATTCCATCTTTTGAAAATACAAATATTAATTGCATCACTGAAATGTAACATCGTATAATGTATAGCTAAATAAACATATATCAGAATAAAGAATATAACGTATTCTACCCATTTACCGGCTGTAGTTCCAGTTAGCCACTGATCGATATTTGCACTTGTAAATACTGCAGCTGCAATACCAGTTAAAATGGTAATTAGAGACATAAGTGCAAAAAAGAAGACAGGAGTCAAAGAACTTTTCTCATCATTTACAGCTTCATTACTCATCTCAAATATCTTGGAACCAAGAATTACCCGTTTTCCTACTAGTAGTGCTATTATTAACAAGATAGCAGCCGGTGCAATTAGAACAATTCCAATCCACACTTCACTAAAAGCGATGAAGGAGTAAATTCCAGCTCCAGTGAGTACCAATGGAATACCAAAAATAACTGTATTGACAATTTCTGCGCCAATATAACTCATTAACCATACTTGCAAATAAGCAAATACTATACCTATTACAAATAAAGCACCAGCAACACCTACCACCCACCAAAGATAATCTCCTAAAACGGTTGTAACAGAGTTAAATTTCTCAAGAACCCATTGGACTAAATCTGTATTTTTAACAACCAGTTGATAGATTGCATAAAATCCAAAGGCGTAAGCAGCTATTACTAGTAAAAACCAGAAGTAAAAGATTAATCCAAAATCTCTTACTTTTCTTTCTTCTGTAGTCATGTCTACATATTAACTTACCTCCTTCAAAAATCTTTTCCATTTGTTTTAAGGTAATAAAACTTAAGTACATTCCTTATAAAGGAATTTTGTGTCTGCTGATTTGAATGTGATTAGTCATCTAGTTTTGGATGATAAAGAATTCTTAGATGTTAAACCAGTTAAGAGGGAGAAATCAGTTCTTGGAGGACCACCAGCTTATGCAACAATGGTTACACCTCTTCTCTCTTTGAAAACTAAAATAATCACTTCTGTTGGCAAAGATTTCCCAGAAGTTTATCTACACTATCTTTCTTCTATAAACAGGTTGGAATTAGAGATTCTCATAGGTGAAAAGTCAACTAAATTTTTACATAAAATTTACAAAAATAAAAGGACGATGTTTTTGTTGGCGCAAGCAGACAGCCTTGATGAATTTGTAGAAGAACAGAAGGGGGGTAAAGCTTGTTTGATTTCCCCTGTATTCAGAGAGATATCTAATCTATCTGTTAAATGGGCTAATAATAACCATGAATATATAGGACTTGATGTTCAAGGCTTAGTTAGGAACACAGATAGAAATAGAAAAATTGTTTTGGAATTTGATAATAAATATGTTAAGAGCATCTTAGAAGATGTTGATATTGTTAAATTTTCTTTAAAAGAAGCAGAGGCATTTACACTGAAGAAATCCTATTCGGACATATTCAAATCTCTTCCAATAAATGTAACCAATGTCATTACATCAGGCATACAAGGTGTGGTATTTAATGAAGGTGAAAAGATTTACAGTCTTAAATCTCCAACCAGAGATGAACTTGATCCAACAGGTGCAGGAGATGTACTGATGACAGGAATATTAGCAGAAATTATTAAAAACAAAGATGTTGATTTCTGTATAGCTTTCGGAATGGCTCTAGCCGCTGAAAAGGTTCAATATAGCAAAATTCGCACTTTATCTTCTAAAAATTATAGCAAGATTGCAGAGGAGATTCTTAATACTAAAGAACTAATTAAATAAAATTCATTTCGTTAAATCTATTATACGTAAATTTTCAAGAGAGTTTGAGATTATATTCAATTCTTGAATCTTCATTTCTTCATTTAATACATACTCAAGAGTAGCATTAATTATTGGATGTTTAGGACCTAGAAGATCACATATTTCTGGACCAGATGAAATATCAAATGTTTCAATTACTCTGGTCATAGAAACTATTTTGTCTTTATCAAATGTTATGAGAGGTTTAAGTACTCGAAAACTAGCTGCTTGCTCTATCACAGAAATATTTGCCAGTGTTTGACTTGAAACTTGACCAAGACTTTCTCCAGTTCCTATATACTCTGCATCTTCTATTTTAACGATTTCTCCTGCAATTTGAAGCATGAATCTTTTCATCAAAACAAAATAGTAAGAATGCTTGCAATTATCAACAAATGATTGCAATGCATCCGCTATATCAATAACATAAAATTTATCCCAACCAAATTTCTTAGACAGTTCAATACTCTTCTCTATTGATTCTTCTCCAGCAAAATCAACATTGGAGAGATGTAATGGTATGATTTCATATCCTACTTTTTGTAATAAATATCCGGCAAGACCACTATCAAAACCTCCGCTAAGAAGTAAAATGACCTTTTTGGATATCATATTAAACACTAAAGATTTAGGTCTTTTAGAATGTTTAGATAGGAAAAATATTTTAACAAATAAGGGAATTTTACTTAATGAAAATTGAACAATTCACAATGGAAATGTATCAAGAAGTGAAACAGATATGGGAAAAAACAGGACTCACTTTGGGGAAATCTGATACAGAAGAAGAAGTTGAACGTGCATTAAGTTATACTAAAGATCTATTTATAGTTGGGAAAAAACAAGACAGAATTGTTGCAGTAGTTATGGGGGCTTTTGATGGAAGAAGAGGTTATGTTCATCATTTAGCAGTAGATCCTGAATACCAAAGGTTTGGAATAGGGAAAGAAATGATGGAAGAACTTCATAACCGATTTAGAGAGAAAGAGATAGTGAAGGTTCACCTATTTATTGAAGTTGACAATGAAGGTGTAATTGATTTTTACAAGAAAATAGGATGGCACCCTCGAGAAGATTTAGCAATGATGAGTTTTGTGCCTAACTCTTAACTCATATCCTTGTGCCAATTGAGCAGTATGAAAAAGAAAAGGATTAAACGGGAGCAATTTCTATATTCAGAATTTCAAGTATCCTTACCATTTCTTTAACATCGTCTATGGTATTTATTCTCATTGAGCTTCTGAACATGCTTGAGTTAAGTTCTGAAGCAACTTTGAAGATATCTCTTCTTCTCCAAACATCCATTGAGGGGTTATACAATAGAATATACATTATTTTCTTATCCAAATCACATAGAAGATAAGTATCAGCATATTCCAATCTTTTACCAATCATTTCTTTAAGAGAATTATCAGAATTAATAGCGTAAATTCTAGGTATTTTTCCAGAGAACATATCTATCATTCTTGTGTAGAGCTGCTTAATTGAGGTGGGGTTGATGGCAGATTCTTTTTGCAGACTTCTACCAATAAGAGTGAAGTACGGTTCTATTAGTCCATAACTATCTAAAACATCTCTAACAGCACTTCCTTCAAAAAGGAAATAAGCTACACATAGACGATACCCAGCTGCTGCAATTCTTTCATCTGTTGAGGAGGTTATTTCTGTTTCAAAAGGAATAACTATTGCTTTCAGTTGTTCATTTTCAGGTACTGGAAGCGGTCCAAGCATCTTTGGATTCTTAGTTCCATCCACTCTTCCAATTGAACCTTTGTCCATTTCAACTAATGTCATTCCTTGCATTACCAGAGTAAGAGCTACATTTTCTTCAAGTGTAGAATTATTAAACAAAATTTCAGGGCCATAGTCTTTAAAGATACTAAATACCAAAACTGGCTCTTTACTTACATTTGGATTTATCATTTTTTTTCCTCAATATTCTTCTTTTTTTAATGGTTGTTGATCTAGCAATATAGCTATTTCAGGGATTTTAGACAAAAATTCATATTTGATTTGTCTTGGCATCTCTTTCGTTGGATCACGTTCTTTATCTTCAATGAAAGCATTAAGAATCTCTTCTGCTAGAGATTGTGCTTTTGATTCACTATCATCTCGATCAACGAATAATACGATACTCCAAGAGTTCATCTTTCGAATTACCATTTTAATCAAACCAAGTTTGACAACATCCATTACTGATTCACTTTCAAAAATAGTAGAAGCCATAATGTTTAGAGCACTAATTAAACCACCCAGTAAAGTACTGTCATGCTCTTCTATTGATTTATCAAAAGTATGATCAAATGCAGGAACACCGCCTTCTTGAAGAATGATAACTCTTTTAGGATTAACTTCTTCTCTCAATGGTGTTCTGCCTGTCATCCTGGAAATAATCCAGTCAAAAGCTGTATAGAAATTTTCACCAGTTTTAATGCTTACAGGATAAATAGAAACTGAACGATTAATATCATCCATGATTACTTGAAATGCTGGATCCTGAAGTAAATCTGGGAAAGGTACTGAATCTGGTAAATCTGTTTTATTCGCCAAGAATAATATAGAGGTTGTTTGAGGAATTTTATCAAATAGACTAAAAATATACTCAAATGATGCCTCTATGTGGCGTACGGATTGCCCATCAATAACAAAGACAATCCCATCAATTTTACCTAAAATATCTTGGAAATAAGGGCTTTCTCTAGCAGTTTCTTCATCTGCTTCAAGAACAGTAATGACAGATTTACCATAAGTAACGTTAATGTAACAAGTTAACTGAGGAGGTTGTCCATCAGAAATAGTTCCATATATTAAACGACTAACAACACTGGATTTTCCTGACCCTTCAAGTCCTAATATAACAAGTTGGGGAATTTTCTGTTCTTGAGAAGAAATCAACTTGTCTCTGATAAAGGAAAGATAATTACTCAATTAACGTCTTCCTCCTTCAACTTCTAGTGGAAACTTACTCTCAAACACATCATTGAGATTCTTTTTAACTTCTACAGGATTTCGACTAAAATTCTCAAGAATTCTAAGTTGGATTTGTTGAGCTCTTGTGACAGGATCAATAGGATCAATCATAACGGATAAACAGTAAGCACCTCTCTTAACGTGACTGACATGCTTTTTAAACAAACTTTCCAATTTAACAGATTGTATGCTTTCTTTAGAATCAATAGCAAACATTCTAGTTAATTCTTTTAACTTCTTATAATCATTAGCAATTTCAGCTTGATCAGTAGGTCTGCCGAAGATAGCTTCAGAGATAATATTACCACTTATATCAGCTAAAACAGCAGCACCAATCTTAACTTTCCATTGTTGCGCGCCACACAAAACGTCCACTACCCAGTCCCACGCTTCATATACTCCTTGACCAGTTAGCGCTGAAACTTTCTTTATGTTAAATGGTCTAAGATTTCTCAAGAACTTGTCTAATTCGAAAGCTTCGTTAATCTCAGTTAGTTCTTTTGAATTCGGTAAATCACTTTTGTTTGCTAGAAATAGCACAGGAGCACTTTGTTTTGCAAAGTTTATGTAATGCCAAAATGTTTGTTTTGATTCTTCAAATCTTACATGATCAGCTGAATCAACTAGATAGATTACTGAATCAGCTCTTTCAATAAATTTCTTCCATAAACTTAGTCTGAAGGGTTGATGCCCTCCTAGATCAAAACATGTGAAATTCAGATCACGATATTGATAGTTTTCTAGATTAACTCCATATGTGGGTCTAACCACAATATCTTCCTGCTTAAGCAATTTCTTTACTAAAGATGTTTTACCAGCTCTTTCTAGACCTAATAATGCGACACTAAACTTGTTTCTCCCTACAACTGATTCTTGCTTTTCTCCCCCTGTCCGCTCTTGTTTACGTTGTTGCTTTTCTCGTTTTTGCTTCTCCTCTAAAATACGTTTTCGGAATTCATAGAAGGACATTCATTCACCTTTTTCTTTCAGATTTGCGAACTGGAATAGTACTATTTTGAACAATTCTAATATAGTTTTTTCTATTTTAATGTTTTCGCTAACTGTAACATCTAGTAACTAGTAATTAACGCTTATTCAATCAGAGTTATTTAAACATTCACATAGTAAAACCAGCCTAAAGCACATTGGGTGGTATTTGGGGAAAATTTCATTATGGGATAGCTATGAATCTTAGAGAGAACAAAACTAGAGTAATTATACCTAGAACCATACAAATAAAAGCAAAGTTATACTTCCTCGCAATGAAAATGAAAAGCTCCATAGTAAGATAACCGATAATTGCGGTTAATAGTACTACGATAAGTAATAGCCACCATTCAATTGGAAAAATGTTTCCCCCTTCTATAGCAACTACGATAAGATTCAAAATAAATCCACCAAAAACAGCAGGAATACTCATTAGAAAACTCCCTTTCACAGTATCTTCCTTATTAGTGGACATTAATAACAACCCACTCATGGTTATTCCTGATCTACTTATTCCCGGGATAATGGAAAATCCTTGTAGAAGGCCACTTGAAGTCATTTGTAGTTTGTTTAACTCTTCGATTTTTTTTCCAATTCGCTTTTGTTTTTTTGAATAATAGAGTAAGAATGCTGTAATAATTAAAGCTAGTCCAATCACCAGCATCACATACTCACCTATACTGGGACTTGTAATGAAGTATCTAACTAGGAAAAAGCAAGGAACTCCTGTAATTACAGTTCCAAGGGTACTATAAAATAGAAACCATCTCCACTGAATTACAGACTCTTCTCTATTCTTATAATTGAGATACTGAAAAATTTCCTTCCTATATTTAACTAGAACAGCAATTAATGTCCCTAAATGTAACCATATAGAAATTTCAAGAGCTAATTGAGGGGGTAATTTAGTAATGTATACTAAAAGTGAAACTGTTTGTCCTTGTGAACTGACTGGTAACCACTCTAATATTCCTTGAACTAAAGCAAATAATAAAATGAACCAGCTTGACATGATTGTCTCCTATTTTCTAAACCTTAAATCTAAATTACAACTTATTCTTGACTTATTCTCCATTGGATATATTCTTCTAATTGTTCCCCTGAAGAAACAATTTTTTCATCTTCGTCTAGCTGAGAATCAATGGTCTTACCTTCAATAATCAACAACCATCCATCTCCGTATGGATCTGAATTTATCAATTCAGGTTGATCCTTAAGTGCAGCATTCTTTTCTAGAATAGTACCATCAATTGGAGATTTTATTTGACCAACCCATTTTCCACTTTCATATGTTCCTACTACTTGATTTTTCTTAACTCGTTTATCAACTTTCATTGTGCGAACAAATTCAATCGTACCAGCTCTTGATGAAGCATAACTATCAATACCTATTTTTATGCTAGTCTCGTTCATTTTTCTGATCCACATATGGCCTGGTTCTCCCAGAACATAGAACAAATCGTCAGGGAATTCATAATCATTTATTTTCATATAATCAACCTACTTGCTATTTTCACAATTGCTTTTAATCTTACAAGTGGAAAAAACCTTATTCTTGGAGATATAACTTTTCCTGGATTACTAACATTTTTGGGGTCTACTTTCCTTTTAAATTCTTGGTATCTTTTGTATTGCTCTTTTCCATAGATTGAACTGTAGTAGCCAGAAAACCATAATCCAGTTGAATAGGGGAATCCTTTTGCTCTACTTTTCTTTGTTGTGATTTTGTAAAGTTTCAAATTCAGAATAGTCTTCTTCATTTCTGAAAGTTTCTCTTTAAAGAGGAGATAAATCAGCAAAGAATAATGGGTTGGAGATATCATTTCACCTTCTAAGTGAAGTTCCCCTTTGAATTTTGAGACTATTTTTCTGAAGAATTTTTCACTAGTTTCTACAGGTAAAATTACTTCAGTAACAAGATAATCAGCACATTCACCTAGTAGTGAAAAACCTTTGAATCGGAAATCCCAAATGTCTTTAATATATCGTTTATCTAGAATTTGCCCTCCAGAAGCTCTTATTGCGTTGTTGAAAAGGTTATTGAATTCCTTCTCCTCTTCTTCGAAACTTACTTCTTTTGATATTATAGCCACATAGCTTTTTGGTAAATTGTATCCAAATACCTCATTGAATGATGCAACATGATCAGGATTAAGAAACCATATGGAGAATGGATTAATTTTTGATAATTGTTCCAATCCCTTGAGCATTTCTGAAGGTGAATCAAATGTACATCCTTGGTGTTTTAACGGAATATCAAATTTGATTTTTAATACAACTTCAGTAATTGTGCCTAGTGTTCCATGTGATCCAACAAATAATGAAATATCATCAAATTCTGTATATCTTTTTCTTTCTCCATTTGGAAGCACTACTTCTAAAGCAGCAATCTGTTCATTAGCTCCACCATATTGTATGCTTCCTATACCATATCCACCATGAGCTATCCACCCACCTACAGTTGCTGAGTGAAAACTGGAAGGATAAGAACATAAAGAAAAACCTTCGAGATTTAATTGACGCTGAAGATCAGAAAATACTATGGATGGAGAGGTAGTAACTGTCAGTTCAAGAGGGTCAACCAAAAAGTGACTTTCTAAACCTTTTGTATCAACAACAACTCCTTTTTTGTAAGGAACACAACCACCAAAACCTGCAGTTCCACCACCTCTCTGAGTGATCGGAACACGAGTTTCATTAGCTATTTCATAGATCTTCTGCATATCTTCTGTGTTTCTCACTTGGATAACACCATCAGGAAGATTCCCAACAAATAGTTTTACAACTTTAGGTAGATCTGACATATCTCTTGAATATATTTGCAATGTTGTATAGTCATCTCTGAAATTTTTACTTAAATATCGAGTGAAACGAGTACGAGTAGTTTTCTTTAAAGTCATTGTTCTCCCTCCATTGCTCTTACTATTAATTCTGAGATGTCTAAAACCTCAACATTCAAACCTTTCTTCTTCACTCCAGCTAGTATTGTGTCTTTGCAAGTTGGACAACCATTAGCTACAATTTCTGCTTCTGAATATTCTATTTCTGAGATTAAATGAGAATTCACCTGACTTACTAAATCAGAATCATTTAGTTTGAGTAATCCTCCTCCCCCACAACAAAGAGCATCATTTTTATTTGAAGGAAGCTCCTCAAATCTAACATTTGGTATTTGTTTGATTACTTCTCTTGGAGCTTCAACTAAACCGCAGTGTCTGACTAACTCACAGGGATCTTTGAACGTTATCTTTTCTTTGATTGAATGCTTTAGTTTGAGTTTACCATTTTTGATTAGCTCATCTGCTAATTCAGTGATGTGTAGGACTTCGATATCCCATTTATCCCCAAGAACTCTAGGATAACCGATTTTAAAAGCTCTATAGCATCCTGAACATGCGGTAACAATCCTCTTTACTCCT
Organism: Candidatus Heimdallarchaeota archaeon; assembly: GCA_021399345.1. GTDB lineage: Archaea > Asgardarchaeota > Heimdallarchaeia > Heimdallarchaeales > Heimdallarchaeaceae > UBA460. Next base: position 20,152 of record JAAFKI010000057.1, on the reverse strand, counting down.
AATTCCTTTAGTTTGTCAAGATTATGCTTTGCAAAGGTTTTTCCAACAGAATAACCCCCAGCAAGAAACAAAGGAGATCCACAACACCATTCATCTAAACCTAGAATGGTGAAATTTACTCTAGTTTTACGAAGAATTTTTACAACGCTTGGAGCTACATTGCCCATTTTACCTGAATACGAAGCTTGACAGCCTACAAAATAAGCAATAGAAGCCTTCTTATTCGTCCTTCTACTCATATTTAACCCAGCTAAACCTGCCCATGTTAACCTTTCTTCTGCAGGTAAACCATAGATATTTTGAGTTGTTTTGACTTTGTTATACAATGATAATAATAATGGACTCCATCTACCTTTCTTGAATGCTTCTTGTCTAACTTGCTCCCAAACCTTGAGCAGAGGAAGATCAACAAGACAAATATTTTCGCATGCTTTACACATGGTACAAGCAAAAACTGCTTCAAAGAGAGTTTTTGATACTTCTACCTTCTTCTCTTCCTTTAAACCTTCAGAAAAGTACATCCTAATTTGCTCTAGAATCCCTCTAGGATGGTATGTTTCCCACTTGAGTTCTTTGAAAGTTGGACACAAAGAACAGTACCCGCAATAAACGCATTTCTGAGCTATTTCTAGCAAATCTACATGCCAATCAGTTGAAGAACTCATGAACAATAACAGAATATTTTTTTTCCTTTAATCTTTTGTGGTGATGATAGAGTGTTATTGAAAGATATGAAAAATTTCTAAGGTTTATATCTGTTAAAGACAAAAAAGTGCAATTTCTTCTTAATCATAGAAACTAGAACAAAATTCTTTCTAACAGTTGTTGCCAATCTTCCAGCTCTAACTAACTCAATAGGGTCAATCTTTCCATCCTTGTCAATTATCTGAATCATGTATGGACTATGTTCTAAACCTGGTCCTTTCGTGTATACAGCAAAGTCCACTCCAAATTTCAATCCTGGTCTGACAATATATCCTAGATTACGCAGATAGCGATATACAACCATTTTATTCTCAAAATTCATATAAAATTCATGACATTTCATAACAAAATCTGCTTTGGAAACTTTCAATCCTTCTGCATCAATAACTGATAGTTTCTTTTTTTCGAAAAGATACAAAGCTTCAAAGGAGGAGAGTTCACAAGGATCTCTAAATTCATCTCCTAAATTTGGTTTTCTAACACCCATTGGTTTGCCATAAAATCCATTAGAATATAGCTCCGTTCCCTGCCCAATATCCCAAACAATAATCCTTCGCCCTATCATTTGAGCCTTATATTTCGGAGCCATTATAGTTCTGAAATTTCACGATAATATAAATAGATTGAGATTAATTAGAAGAAGAAACGTTAACTACAGTAAAAAACACTTCCTCCACCTACAACTTTCAATATTGTTTTATAGAAGTTTGCTAAATTTCTTTACTGAAGAGTATGATTATTTCAACTGGGATTGAAGAGCTAGACAATATGATTGATGGTGGTTTAAGAACTGGTTCTTGTTATGCTATTAAGGGATCTGCTGGATCAGGCAAAACAGTTCTTTCACTATTTATGGCACTTGGAGCTCTAAAGAAAGATATTCCTGTATTATTCATTTCTACAGAAGTTGATCCTGAAAAATTGATAATGTATGGAGATTCATTCGATATGAATCTTAAATCATATATTGACAAAGGGCTTTTAAGCTTTGAAAAAATGTCTTTAAAACCAAAAAGTACAAGTTTAGTTCAAACTGATAAATTTGATCTCTCAGGGATTATTGCTAGAACTCAAAGTAAGATGAAATCACTAAATGCAAAGCTTGTAATCTTTGATTCCATTTCTGCATTTTTTGCTGAATTTGTTTATGAAAAAACAGCTAGAAGCAGCTTCATGGATTTTATTAGAGAAATCACTGATAAGAAGGCAGTTCTTGTACTAACTTCTGAATCTCAAGTAAATGAAGAATATTCAACATTAGAAGAATACCTTGTTGATGGAGTAATTAAGATTCGAACAGAATTGAAAAACAATCAGATGATAAAGAGAATTTCTGTACCAAAACTAAGATCTGCTAAACCTATCAAATTCGAAAATAGATTCATTATTGACAGAGATGGTGTATCGATATTACGCTCTGAACAACCTCCTTTATCTATAATAGATGCTGAGAAGATAGGTGTTGAAAAACTAGATAAAATGCTTGGAGGGGGCATTCCTGCTGGAAGCGTTGTTCTTATTGAGACAGATGGGGAAACAAATTATTTTCCTTTATTCCTACAAATTATGTGTTGCAATCTTGAAAGAGGTACAGGTGTAATTATTCATTCTAATGTTCATATGTATTCTGCTCGCATAGTAGAAGAATTCAAGAGAGTTGAATGTGACATTACTCCCCATTTAAATGAAGGTAATGTTGTTTTCATTGACAAATATAATCGATCTGTAACAGCTGTTGAAGCAAGAGAAATGAGTCAGCTGATGACTACTGATGATATGATTTCAGTAACGGTTGAATTAATGCAAGCATTTCAGAAATCAGAGCAAAAAGTAATTCTCTTTGGAGATCTCACAGATGATACAAATATACTCACAGAACCCAATTTCTTAAGATATTTTGCTTTACAATCATTCAATATTAAAGAACAAAGCGCGATAGCTTATTCTTTTATTAACTTTAATGCTATAAGTAGAGAAATGTTAGCAAGATTACGCAACACAGCAGACATTATTATTCGATTCTCGAGGTCAGATTATACAACTTATATTGAGTGTCTAAAGAGCTCATTAGGTGCAACATTCTTACCTAAAGTAGTTAAATTTAGAGATAAAATGCCTTTAATTGAAATTCTTGATTAAGTGATGAGAAATGAGTTTACAAATAATATTCTTCACAAGCCCGACATGCAGCTGGTGTCCTTATCTTGAAGGGGTTTTGAGAAATATTATAGGAAATACTAAAGAGTTATCTTTAGAAGTGATTGATGTAACGGAAAATGTGGAAAAAGCTGAAGAATACCATATTGTTGCAATTCCAACAATTATCTTGCCAAACAATCAAAGAATTATAGGAAGCGTTGACGAAGCGTTCTTACGCAAACAAATGGATCAGTTTTTGATTATGATGAGTTAATATTAAAAACTCTTCATTCATATTCTATATTATGAATAAAGCTCTAGAGTTAAAAGAGAGAATTCTTGGAAGAATTTTTTCTGAAGACGCTATTTATGAGAGAATTAAAGATTTATGCCTAATGGGAAGCAGATTTGCTGGAACAGAAAGTGAAAAAGAAGCTCAACAATATATGTTGAAATTCTTAAAAGCCCAAGGTATTGATGCTTTTACTCATGAATTTGAGTATCAGGGATGGATTAGAGGAGAATGTTCATTTGATATCGAAAGTAGCAAGTTTAAGAAGGAATTTCCAGCTATTTCCTTAGTTTTAGCTCCTTCTACACATGGTGAAACTGTTGAGGGAAACATAATTGACGGAAAAGGTGGCTCTGAAACCGAGCTAAACCGAATCAAGGATTCAATTCCTGGAAAAATTCTGATGATCAATTCAGGTGACACAGAGGAAGGATGGTTGCATAGGAGAATAAAATATGCCAATGCAGTCGACTTTGGAGCTAAAGTGTTTGTCTTTGCCAATCATAATCCTGGTCAATTGTTTCCAACAGGTTCAGTTAGGTCTAACAGAATAGGAGAGATCCCCGCAATTGGCATTTCGAAGGAAACATATGAATTGGTCAAGGAAATTATAACTAAAGAAGATCATGTAAATTGTAAAGTGAAAGTATCGAATGAAACCCCAAGATTAACTTCAAAACATATCATTTGGGAAATTCCTGGTGAAATAAAAGATGAAGTTATCGTAATTGGTGGGCATTACGATGGTCATGATATCGGGCAAGGAGCTGTTGATAATGCTGCATCTATAGCCGCGATTCTAGAACTTGCTCGTTTGTACAAAAAATTCAATTATGTTCCCAAGAGAACCTTGAGATTCATTGCATTTGCTGTTGAAGAATTCGGTGTTGTAGGTTCAACTATTTATGCAAATGACGTGGATTTATCGGATGTAGTGGCTATGATCAATCTAGATGGTCTTGTTGGACACATTCCTAAGCACATTACTTGTAGTGGAATTGAGGATTTATTTGTTGAAATAAATATTTTGAAGAATCAACTGTTGTATGATCCAAAAATATCAAAAAACATTGTTACAGCAAGCGACAACTATCCTTTCTTTCTGAAAGGAATTCCGAATGTTTGTATATTTGGTGAAAAACCTGATCCTCGAGTTGGCAGAGGATATGGTCACACTTCAGCTGATACCTTTGATAAGATAACACGCTTAGATGCCAAGCTTTCTCTTGCTTTTGCATTTGTTTTCATTGATGTTTTTAGTAGAATAGAAAAATTCCCAAAAAGGTTAAGCGAAAATGAAATTATCAAAATATTGAGAGATACTAAATTAGAAGATCAATTGAAACTTCTGGAAAAATGGCCATTTAAATAGACTATTTTTCTCTTCGAATTTTTAAGAATAAGCTTCCCACTTTTTTCATATACATCTTATATTCCTCACCAAATTTGCCTATGAGAACTTCTTCCTCATGTTTGGATATCATAATGTATCCTGGTATTCCTAACAAGAGAATAAAGAGATATGGTGAAAAAGCTGCAAAAGATAAACCAATGAAACCAGTAATATACAAGAAGTAAGAGGGGTGTCGAACAATTGCATGACCCCAAGTTGTGGAGAGTTTAGCTTCTTGTCTAGCTAAATATGCACCTCTTCCTATTCTTCCTAAACACCCTATTATTAACCCGATTGACATAATTATAATTCCAAATAAGATAAAAGGAAACTTAATTGTGTCAGAAACCTGTTCAATTACAAAGACATTCTTACCTGAGCTAAGTACAACTATTGGACTGAACAACAAATAAAACCAGAAAAGAAAAGTTGGTAAAACAACTAACAAGCCTTCTAAAGTAGACTGGAAATTTGGTGTTGGGTATGATGCTTCATTTTTTTTTACTAACATGTAAATGTCAAAAGGGAAATGAGTTAGAATATAGATAGAGATGTAAGAAAGGAAAAAGTAGTTTGAAAGTTCAGCTAACTCTATCATTAAGGAGAAATGGTTGGTTTTCTATATGAGTTTACCTCCTATCTTATTTGGTAACCTAATTAGTTCTACTTGTTTTGTTTACCTTCTTCTTGTGAATACAAGATAAGTTAAACCTATCAGAGTAAAGAGAATAAGAAATATAGTAAATCCTGATGATGGTGTTACACGAGTGAATATAATTATCGTGTCAAAACCTGAATCTTCCATATACTCAACAGCTATATCTAAATCATATGCATAGGGTTCTAATGATTGGTCAAAACCTATACAACCTATGGGTATTGGAGACACACCAGGAGATGCCAATCCTTCATAGATTTGATCGACTATTACGTCTCTCGGGATTGCATGATTGATAGCTTTGCGTATTGCTTTTGCTGCTGCTGGAGTTCCTACGGGAGTCAGTTCTCCTGTTCCAAAAACAGGATGTTTCATGTTCAAAGCCAATTCTTGGTTTGTTAGGCTTCCTACTATTCCTCCTTCTAAACCATAGTAAGAAAATTCTACATACCACCAGATTCCAAAACCTGGATCATAAAAGTCAATTATACCAGCAATCAAATCAGCTATAACTGAATCTCTTCCTACTCCATAATAAATAAATTGCAAATCAGTAAGTTTTGGTTGGAAACCATTTGAAGAACTCAAATCATTCCAGTAGGGATTTTGTATAAGTTCAACTTTTGTTGTAGAGTAATTATCTAGCATAAATGGACCACAAGATTTAATCAAAATGTCTTGAACGTTTCCAGATAAAGGATTTTCATCAAAAATTGAGTACCCAAAAGTGCTAATAGCAGGTTCTATACTGCTCTTATCCACAACACCAAAAGAAAGTAAATCCATCGCGAATGCATAAAAACTTGATAAATTAAAATTCAATGTATGAGTGTCGACAATTTCTATTGAATTGTTAGATGCAAAATTAGCATCTAAATACCAATAGTCTGGCGAATTAACTAGTGGTGTCATATGGAGTTCATACGAATATTTTACATCCTCTGCCAAAACAGAACTGCCATCACTGAATTTCGCATTTGGATCTAAATACACTGTATAATTCTTTCCATCTGAACTTAAACTATAATTAGTGGCAATTACTGGCTCCCATTCATGAAATATTTGACTTCTTTCAAAGAGTGAGCCATAAACAGCTGCCATCCATTTGCTGTCATAATCGGATGTTTCGCGATAAACATTCTGGGCTTCTAGCATTATAGGGATAGGATATTTAATAATATGATCTGCAGGATCATCCCAATTTTCAGCTCGGAATTTTGACAAAGATAATAACAAAAGGTCAATTCCAGTTAAACCCTCTTTACATATATACATTAATTTTGGATAAACCAAACTAATTGATGGAAGGTCTTCATAGAGTATTGCTTGGATTTCGTGCAAATATTCTGTTCTTAATACAGAATCTGGTTCACTAAGATACTGAATTAATTTTGCATCTAATTGTGGATTATTGTATTGATAGAAGTTTGCTCTGCTAGCCATACATCCACTGGTAAAGATATTTCCTGAATCCCAATCCAAATCCCAGGAATATCCTGCAAAGAGGGCATCAAATCCCCCCTGAGCATAAGTAGGAATATAGTCATAATCAATAAGAGGATAAAACCATGTTCTGGGAGCTATTTTATCCAAAGTAGTTGATTCATGTATATCAACACCTATACCAATTAATGGTAATTGTTCTTGTATAAGTATTGAAAACTGATTTCTAAAAACATCATCATTGGGGGAAAGAAGGTTGATGCTGAAATAAATTGGCATCGGAGTTTCCTGTCCTGCAATCAAACAAGGTGCCAAAATTAATAAAACTAAAGCTAAAATAGTTAATTTGTTCTTTTTTTTCATTTTCTTATCCTCTCCCTGTAAAACTAAGATATGCTAAGCCTATCAAGACAAAGAGCAAAACTGAAATAGTAAAACCAGATGTTGGTGTAAAATCAGTCCCGCTCCACATTGTTACAAATCCAGCATCCTCTATATGCTCAACAGCTATATCTAAATCATAGGCATACGGTTCTAATGATTGGTCAAAACCTATACAACCTTTGGGTATTGGAGACACACCAGGAGATGCAAGTCCCTCATAGATTTGGTCAACTATTACGTTTCTCGGGATTGCATGACTAATAGCTTTTCTTACACTTTTAGCTGCAGCTGGAGTTCCTACGGGAGTCAGTTCACCTGTTCCAAAAACAGGATGTTTCATGTTAACAGCTAGTTCCTGGTTTTCTAGTTTCTGAACTAGATGCCCTTCTATATCATAACCCCAAAAATCTGCACTTGGTGTTATTCCTAATTCTGGATCAATTAAATCTATTTTATTTGAAATTAAATCTGCAAGTGTACTATCCTTACCCTTGTAATAGATAAAGGATAACTCATCTAAGTATGGTTGCGAACCTTGTGATGAATTCAACTTATTCCAATATGGATTCTGTATTAGCTTAACGTTAGTGCTTGAGTAGTTTTCTAACATAAATGGACCACATGAGGTCACAAGAGTGTCTTGAACATCTCCGGTAAGAGGTTCTTCTTCGAATATTGAATAACCATAAGTACTAATTGCTGGTTCTACATTACTTTTATCTAGAATTCCGATTGAGAATAAATTCATCGAAAAAGCATAAGTTGAAGATAGATTGAAATTCAAAGTATGTGAATCAATAATCTCTATTGAATCATTTGATGCTAACCATCTGTTAAAATATCCATAATTTACTGAATTAACTGCAGGTGTCATATGAAGATTGTAAGTATATTTAATATCTTCTGCTAGAAGTGGAGAACCATCAGAAAACATAGCATTTTGATCAATTGCTATTGTGTAGTTTTTTCCATCTGTACTTAAGCTATAATTCAAAGCAATTATTGGTTCCCATCCGTGGTGATTTTGACCTCTTTGGAAAAGAGAACCATACACAGATGTTAACCATTTTCTGTCGATTATGGTTCTCTCATTGAAATCATTGAAAGCATTCATTGTTTCTGGGACTGCAGTTTTTATAATATGATCTGACGGATCATCCCATTTTTCAGAACGATGTTTAGCAAGTGATAGCAGAAGATAATCAATTCCTACTAAACCCTCCTTAGAAGCAGCTAATGATTTCGGATATACAATACTAATAGCTGGAAGATCTTCATAGAGCATTGCTTGCATTTCATGAGAGTATGCTGTTCTCTGGAAAGGGTCCAGTTCTGTTAGATATTGAGCTAATTTGGTATCATAGTTAGGATTATGATATTGATAAAAATTGTCCCCATGAAGTAGACAGCTTAAGTAAGAGCAATCAAAAACCCCAGTTGGGTCCCATTCTAAATCCCATGACCATTTTACAAAAAGAATATCATACCCACCTTCAGCATAAGTTGGGATATAATCATAATCTATCAACGGATATGACCACGACCTATCAGCTATGTTGCCCCAAGTTGTCGATTCATGCAAGTGAACTCCAATGCCTATCTTGGGTAATTGATGCTGCATAAGAAGTGAAAACTGCTTTCTAGCAGCATTATCATTGGGGGAAAGAAGGCTAATACTAAAACGAATTGGTATCTCTGTTTCTTGCCCTGCAACTAAATAAGGTGTAATAATTAGGAAAAAAATTATAAAAAGAACTATTTTTCTTTTCTTCATACGAAACCCTCTTTATCAGCTAGCTAAAATGTAAGAATTTGAAAGTCTTAAATGTTCTTACGTCATTTTAATCATTAGAATCAGGATAAACTAAATAGGATTCTTTAACAGAAATCATAAATTTCAAGATTCAGTTTCATTCTAAAGAAAAGAATCTAAAAAGGTCTTATATTTGAATTAGAAAGAAGTGTTGTCAGAATAACTTGAATATATTTACTTTTCTTGAAAAAGCTCTTTTCAACATCCAAGTAAGTATATTCTTAGGAGGTTTCTTTACATCCTTAGGTTTTCGATCTATCAGATTGAGAGCATCTTTGGGACAGACTAGTGCACATACTCCACAACCAATACATTTCTCATTAATTGTAATTTTCTTGTTGACTAACTCCAATGCATTGAATTGGCATCTATCAATACACTTTCCACAACCTATACAAGCTTCTTCTTCTACATACATTACATAGTCGGATTTAACAAATGCTTGGGGTTGTCCCCATTCTACCAAACCTCTTAGTACTCCACAACAACAGGTACAACAATTACAAATATAGGAATGCCCACTACCCACATTCATAGAAGAATGAATTAATCCAGCTTCTTCTGCTTCCTTTAAAATTTTGAGAGATTCTTCCTTTGTTATTGTAGTTGTCTGATGACTACCTTCGTATCTATTCTCACTTTTTGAAAAAACTAGACAAACCTTTTCGGGATATTTACAAGAATCACCAATCAATACCTGTTGTTTCTTACAAATACAATCACGTATTCCCCAACTTTTTGCACTTCTAATCATCTGTTCAGCTTGATTGTAAGGGTGTATTTCCAGTTCTGTTTTAATTACACTATTCACAGGAACAATCCTCTGTATAGCCGGTTTAGTTGAGAATATAACCCTTCCTTGACATTTTTGGATGTAATCTTCAAATAACTCTGCGAATTCAGCGTCCATTCTATGGATTTGTTCCTCGTAAATTCCTACTACAAAGGGGAGGAGTCCAAATTTCTTTTCCTCACTAGATCTACTGACACGAAGTTGTCCTCTGGATTCCATTCTTTCAAGTTTAGTGGCAAGCTCATCTTCAGGAATCTTGAGTCTCTTTGCAATCTTTTCAACTGATTCAGCTTTCACTTTTAGTTTACTTGCTAATTCCGCCTCTTCAGGCTCATAAATCCACTCTAGAACTCGCAAATGAGAACCATCTTCAACTTCTGGAAAACCATTTGGTATTGTATTTAGTACTTTAGAGAGTTTTTCGTATGGAGAAACTTGCTTCTTAACTGCTTTTGTCAACCCTCGAGCACCTTGTAGATTTGAAGAAAACAACTAATTTAAAAAGAGTTATACGAAACATAAGATTCTTACAATCAAAAACTCAAATCTTCTGTAAAAAAGAAAGAAAGATTAAGAATCTACTTCTTTTTCTTTCTATATATTGCTGAGATATAAGCTGTAATCAAATACATAGAAGACAAAATAAGAAAAAGAACGAGAAATTTATTAGATCTTAACATTCAAACACCTTATCTTAAGAGAGCTTGTAATGACACTTATATGTCTTTTTAGTAACTAAAAGGATATATACAAAATACTCCTTACTAACTTCAGAAATAAGTGGGGATTCAACCTTGAGTAGTGAGAGTGGCATAAAAAATATTGAATATCAATGCAATAAATGCCAGAAGCAACGAAACTTAAACATCCCATCAAGGTTGTTGCAAACAGATACACTATCAACTATCTTAGAATTCGTTGATGTTCACAAATGTGATCAAAATAATTTATCAGCTGTTAAATGCTTTATAGACAGTTCTCGAACGGTTAGATCACAAGTACATATAAAATCGACTCACTATGGATATGAGACTGATCGAGATTTTTCCTCAGTTCCTGATGAAAATGAAATGTATAAATCTCTTGGAATACCAATTCCCCAAAAGGTTGCTATGTCAAAAAAAGTATTTGAAGCTCCAAATTTTAAAAGAATAAATATTACTGGTCTTGAGATAAAAGACAAAATTCGAAATGTAACGTATATTTTTGAGAAGAGTGAAGAAGGTAAGAAACTTACCATTAAGTCAATCTTAGGGTTCATTGAAGTGCAAGTTTTCATCTCTGAAAAGGTTACAAATAGAATATATAAGGAGTGGAAACAAAAGCTTAAATCTACCCAAGATTCGAGAAAAAAGTCTTTTCCATTTGCTGGAACAAGAAAGTGGATTCAACATGCTGCAAACATCCTTGAAACCTCAGTTTTTCTCGATGAAATTTTTTTAAAATTAATTGCTGAATTCATTGATGAGAATATCATTGAGGAACCTACAGAAAGAAATTTAGTTGAATTGGATCTTCTAGTTAGTTCTACAATTGCCTTTCCAAAATCTTCATCTGATGAGTTTAGAAGATTTAATACTGAACAAGCTATTCTTTTTAGTGAAATGAGTCCTAACCTAAGAATTCTCTGCAAAGATATTATGGTATATTTCTTAACTAATCAGGAAAAATCAATTCTATATTCATACAAAGAAATGGACATAAATCAAAGTTTCAACGAATTTCTCTTTGTAATGAGTCATTTGGTTTATGAGGGATTCTTAAAAATTAACAAACTAGAATTTGTTTAAACTAGATTTTATCTCCGTTTCTTTAAGATTGAAGTAGCAACTTGCCATCCAACATCAATGATTGAAGTAAATCCTCCACCAGGAATTGACCAAGCTGAAGCAAAGTAAAGATTCTTGAAAGGTGAAGTCAATGGATATATTCCTACTTGCTTTGGATTTCTTGCAAATCCAATCACAGATCCTTTTGGATTATGGGTATATCTTTCCATTGTTTTTGGAGTTGCAACACTTATGTGCTCAATATGATCTACTACATCTGGAATCAATTTATTCAGCCTTTCTGTGAAAATAGTTTCAATTTCCTTTTTCTTGTTGTTATAATCTTCTTTATTCAGATGATTCCAGTTATCAATATAATCAACCGTGCTTATTATTCCTGTACTTTTTCCAAAGGGAGCCATTCCTGTATCTGTTTGTCCATAATCTACAAAAATATAATTCTTACGAGAATATCCTCCATTGTTATTTCCAAAGATATCACTTAAACTAAATACACTTTCATCATTAACAACTGTAAAATAATTATTATGACCTAATTTATCAAGAGTGGTATTAAACCCAAAATAGATATTTAGTACAGAATGCCCAATTTTCAAGGAATTAATAGTTTCTCTTAGTCTCTGAACATTTTCTCTTTCAGAAGATAGAAGCTTAGTAGCTATTGGTAAAGGAGCATTTACGACAACATGCTTTGCTTCGATAAATGTAGTTTCACTACTTTCATCACTTGTTGATTTATACTCAATGCCTTCAACAGTTTCTTTTTCTTGATTTACTATTATTTTGGTAACCTCTTGGTTAAGAAGTACTGTACCTCCATGTTCTCTAATATAGTCTGCTAAATAATGTGTTAATTTAATAGATCCGCCTTTAATGTAATGCTTTCCACCTTTAAGATTTCTAGATATTGCTGCTGCGAAAGATAAAGCTGACAGAGTATAAGGATCATCTCCATAATATTGAATAAATCCAGCTAATGCAAGTTTTAGATTGTCATTTTCAAACATAGAGTCAAGCATTTCACCGGCTGTTTTGTCTTTCCATTTAGAACTGAAAATCTCATCTATTGTTTCAAAATAAAGACGAATTCCTTTTTCTTCTTTTGGGAATTTCTCAATGAGCACGTTGATGGCATCCTCAACTCTATCAGGTAAAGTAAAATCTATCCTGTTGTTTGTAAATCTATAACAACCTGTTGGAATATCAACAAACTCAATGTTGAAATAAACATCCAAATCCTCGAATACTTTAATTTTGGGGTCTTGTGCATACAGACCATCCATTGAATGAAAGCCTACGTCTATGGTAAAATTGTCTTGAGTAAAACAAGTAGCATAACCTCCAATACTTGAGTGTTGTTCAACTAGTAGAACATTTCTTCCTTCTTTGGTAAGTTTTGCCCCAACTATTAACCCACCTAAGCCAGAACCAATGATAGCAACATCATAACTCATTATTATCATGTAATAGGCGTTGTTTATTATTTTTGTGTTAGAATTCCTAAAAATTTCTTGATCGTATATGCAGAATAATTTCTTAAGTGAAATTTTTCATTTTGCTGCAAACAAGCCCACCTTATAAGAATGTGCCCTATTCAAGAAGGTAGGGGAGTCAAGTTTCAGACCTATGATAATCTAAACCCCATCATCCAAGAAGGAGACCTTCAGACAATATATCTAGAATTTTTTCCGGCTTTAGTTCCAACTAAAATTTAAACCTAATACTGTTCAAGTAGGAATATCACAAATATTTTATAATGAAAAAATGAAAGAAAACGTGAAGCTTATGTATGCAGGAGAGAATGAATTAGAGTCTAAAATCGTAGTACTAGGGTTATCCCAATCTGGAAAGACTTCCATTCGACAAGTTGTTTTTGAAGGTTTTGCACCTGAAGCAACATCTATGAATCCAGCAACTGTACGTATCAACAGAAAACTGTTCAACCTTGCAGGGAGTTCCATTAACTTGTTCGATGTTGGTGGTCAATCTAACTATTTAAACGAAGTTTTTGAGCAATACCAAGAAAGAACGTTCAGTGACACCAAAGCTTTCATTTTCGTAGTTGATATATCCGATGCATCCAATATTATGAGATCCAAGTATTATTTCGATCTAACTATGGAAAATGCTGTCAAATTGGCAGAAGGATCTAAAATTTATGTTTTTGCACATAAGATGGATGTTGTTGCGCCCAATAAACGAGAACCTGTTTTACAATCTATTAAAGATATTTTTGAGATAGACGATTTCCCAAATGCAGAACTGATGGGAACTTCAATCTTCGAAGAAACAATCTGGGATGCAATGCAACAAATACTAGCCTTTGTTTATCCAAAAGATGACACAAAATCAGTTAAAATAAAAGAAACTTTCAGCAAGCAAGATTTAGCATTTCTTTCTCTTTCTACAGCTCAAGGTTTAATGTTATATTCTCAACCTGAAAAATATACAGGCTTTAATTTTGTTAAACTTAAAAACGATTTAGCAAAGATGTTTTCTCAAACTTTAATGCTGGAATATGCTACTTTCTCCTTTGATGACAGCCGAGTTTACATGAAGGAAATTGATACAGATTTAGTTTTAACAACTGTTTTTCCGCCTAATTTAGATGTAGATAGAGAGATAGAGTACTTTAACACACTTGCTACAGAAATGAAACAATTATTCCAAACCGATGAACTAATTGGCCGTGCAAGAATTAAAGTTAAAGGATCTTTAGAAAGTTATCTCGTAAAGAATGGAATTGAAAAAACTGATCTGCTCGAAAGAAGGATTGAACAAAATATTAATTACAAATGCGATGTTTGTGGAAGAAACCTCCAGAAGTCCATTATCGATGTAGCTGTAGAGAATGCTGAACAGCTAGAAAGAGGAATAAAGATCCAAAAAGGTTTTGGAGCGATATCAGTTGAACTATTTCCCTCACATGAATGTGTTGAAGGAATAAGAGAAGTACCTATCTTCCTTGATGGGCAATTAGAATATCGCCGTTATGATGATAGCAGACCTGTTTAAAAATAATTAAAAGAAATTTAGTCAGTTGTTTTTATTTCTTCTTTAATTTTTTCTGGTTTCTTTTCTGATCCACTGAATAAGTAAGCTGACAAACTCTTGATATCATCCATCTTTATTTCCATGTCTTCTAGTTTGAAATCTTCATCTAAAATAATCTCTTTTTTCTGAACTAGAAAACTAGCGAAATCTTGAATATCAGCTGCAGAAAAATCTATAGAAGTATCTGTTGTACTAGCTTCTTCTTGAACTGGTTCAGGAGAAGGATCTTCCATGACTACTACTGGTTCTGGTTCAGGAACTGCTTCTTCCACAACTACTGGTTCTGAAATAGTGTCTTGAGCTGTAACTTCTTCAACAACTTTCATAACTTGTGGAATTGGTGGAGTCATTGATTCCGAGGGTTCCTCGATTTTTACTTCCCTTTCTTCCACTATGTCTGAAAATTGTTGTTTTAATTTCATATCTAATGATTCTGGTGAAGGGCCAAGTTTTTCTTCTCTAACGATTTCTTCCACTTCTACAGTTGGAGTTTCAGGTAGTTCTACAACTTCCTCAAGTTTTTCGGGAACAGGAGGATATTCTTCAACATCTTCTTTAACAGCTTCCATAATTTCAGAGATTGGTTCAGGTTCAGGAACTTCTACAGGAGCTGAAACGATTTCTTCTGGTTCTACAACAACCTCAGTTATCACAATTTTTTCCTTTTTGAAGAATGATTCATCTTCAGCTTGAACTGGTTCAGCTTCAACAACTGGAATCTCTTCAAAAATCTCAACTTCTTCTGTCTTGCTGGTTGGTTGAGAAACAACTTTGTCTACTAAGGTATCTACTTCTATTTTAGTTGAGGATGCAGCTTCAGTTAATTTTATTGGTTCTTCTACAACTTCTGCAACAATTGGTTCAAGTTCAGGTACAATTTCTTCAGCTGGCTCTTCCACTACTTGTTCTGTAGGTTCAGGTGGACTAACTCCAGCTGTTGATTGAGCAAATTTAAGGATCAACTGAAAAAGCAGCTCTTTTCTTTCATCAGTAATTGAGGAAAAAGAGGTAATTAAGAGATAGTTGTTTGCTAAATCGAACAACATTGCATGAACTTTACCGCTGTCAGAAGTTAGAATATCACCAGAAGGATCAATTTCTTCAGTATTATCTTTAATTCTAGATTTGAAATCATGCAAAGCTACTAGATATTCCATTGAATTCTCTGCAGAGATTGATGCATTGGAAGAAGCACCTGTAATAGGTGAGTGAGTTTTCTTATCAATGAGAACTATTTCGATGATGTCATAGTCTGTTAAATCAAGTTGAAAATTGAGTTTTCCAAAAGTAGGCAATAGAGGTGTTGGTTCAGGATTCAGATAATCTCTCAAAATTTCGACTTTTTCATCTTCAGCATGTTCCAAAACATAGCTTTGGAATTCTTCGCTCTCTTCGACTTTTTGTCCAACATTGGAAACAAGCTCAAATCTTTTTGTATTAATACCAGCTTCTGCCATTATAGTAAAAAGCAGCTCTCTTAAGCTATCTTTGTAGTAAATACTAGTATTTTCAAAATCAACTTCGAATTTTGATTCAGCAAACATCTCTCTAACATGCTGGTGAATTACAACCATCTGATCAGGAGTAACTAAATCTACTTTGTGACATAAAACAGTAATACTACCATCAGGATTTTCTTTTTTGAATTGGCGTATAGTAAAACTGAAACGTCTCTCAGACTCTTCAAATAATTCAGGTTTAGTGACATCAACAATCCATATTAACAGTTTTACATTTGAAAAAACAAGATGGCGGAAATGAGTAACAGCTTCGTTCCAATAGGATTCTTGTCCACCCGAATCAATAATCATGCTGGTTTGTTCTTCATCTAAAAATTGTCTTTGATAATGCACAGTAGCCATGTATCCGTTGACCTCTTCTGGTTCTTTGTTGAAGAAGACAACATCTTTTATCGCAGTTTTGCCAGCAGCCTGAAGACCCATTAGTAAAATTTTGTCTTCGATCTCTGTAGCACTTCCTTTTTTTCCAGATAATTCATCGAAGAGATAGGACACGAGATTTTTCCCCTTGTTATAACTATTAAATAGTATCTATAAGTAATAGACAGGAAAAATACATATCAATATATCGTTAATGACGCTGGGAAATAGGATAAAGGACGGATTAATCTCCACCTTGTGATTTTTCCATTTCTTGAGCAGCAAGCATTATAATTACAGATTGTTTTCGAATATCAACTATAAAATCTTCAACAACTTTGAGATTTTTCTTAGATTTCAAAGCACTACCTAAATCATCAACAAGCCCATAAAGATATTCTTGATAGTTGAGTAATAAATTACCAAACTCAGAATCAGCTAGAACAATAAGAGAAAGATTTTCAAACCCACCTCTGGCCATTTTATTTTCTAGCTGAACACCATGAACAAAAGCTACCATCTTCTCTGATGGAAGAATAATTGACCCTACTCTTCTACCTGCATCATGTTCCTCAAAACCAAGTGAGCTATAAGCTTGATCAGCTATTTTAAGAAGGAAGTTTTCAACGCCTATTCTCATCCTGCCGATATATCTTCCAATATCTAAACTATGGTCAGCAACTAATGGAATCGGTCCTTTTCTCTGATCGAAAATAGTTAGAATGACTCCGGGTGACATAATCGAATAATTTAATGCCATATCTTCACCAGTAACTCTCTCCATCAATTCTTCAAATGATTTAGGTCTTGTAACTTTATAGATTATGAGTGAGATAATAGCAGCCACACCTATACTTCCACCTATAATAAGGTATAACAACCATTGAGGGAATTTCACTGCTTCAGGCAGCGGAATTGTGATGATATGGTCTTCTACTACAAACGAAGCATCATCAGTTGTATCTTGACCTTCATAGCTGCCTTCGATTATGATATAATCCATTGAAGAGTTTAATGTGAAAGAGGTAACAAATCTGCCATTCCGTCCAGTTTCTAAATCAGTAAATGATTCAGTATAATTAGCATCTTCATAAGCTAAATTGAGGGTAAAGGTGTCCGTTTCTGTAATATTTTTCAGATAAACATGTATATACAAGTCAAATAGCGCATATTCAACTGGTGTTCCATTTTCATAAGTTATCAATACATTAATGATTACAGCAGTTCCCTCTAAAATCGTATAATTTGAAACACTGATTGTAATTAGTATGGGTAAGGGTAAAATTTCGAAGTTGATGGTTGTATTAGTATTTGTACTTGCATTGTAAAATGTTGAATCTGTAAAAATGTTTAATGAAAAGTTCCCCTTAGATTCGATATTGAATGAAGAATAATTGAAACTACAAATGAAAGTAGTAAGATTGAAACTGAAACTTTCTATTTCCGTACCATTAACAAGAACGTTGTTAATCGTCTGATTTTGTCCAATATCATTTTCCATATACATTTGTATAATCAAGTCTTCTTCATACATTATTTGAGTATCAATTGTGTCCAAAACATTAAGTACTCCGATTACTTTATCAACTCTAAGAAGAACACGGATTGTTTGTCCCCCACCACCAGCTCGATAGAAATACACATCTATTACAGTTTCATTATAGTCTGTAACGTTTGAAGCGTGAATTGTAATTTCATAAACTGTGATATTAATGTTAGTTACTATGACTGATAGATTCAACTCATTATCAATGAAGACTTCATACACAAGACCTGGAATGGGTTCATTATCAACTGCGTCTGTGATGTTTACTTGATAAGTAAAAGTGTCATTATAATCTATCTTATAGGGGTAATCATCTTCAAAATCAATAGGATAGAGAAAATCTATTAGCATATCATCTACATAAAAATTAAAAGTGGCTATTTTTATATTGGGTGTCTCCCCTTGACCTGTATCATCATGAATCTCAAAAATCAATGTATGATTACCATCTACATTTCCTAAATAGAATTCAGGATTTAGATTTATATCTAGTTCTTCCCAGCCTAGCAGCTCACCATTTATTTCCCACTGAATTCTTATAAATAACTGATCAATAGCTGTTGAGTTATCATACCTTATTGCTGAGCCACCTGCTATTTCATAATCAGGATCATTGTTTTCTTCCATTGGAATCCAGGTTAGATCAAAATATTCTAAAGAAGCATTTGGAGGAGTAATGTCTATTTCATAGTGATACACATAGGTTTTATTATTTCCAAGAATATCTTCAGCAAATATAGTAAGATTAGCTAAATTATATCCATAATATGAGTATAGTACTCTAGCTGATGTGTTGAGTTCTAATCGAAAATGTCCATCTATATATGGTTCAATATCTTTAACATCAAATTCTCCTAATCCAACTGCATCATCCCAATGAAAGAGCACTGATTCAATATTTTTTAGAGTAAAATCTTCTATATCAAATTCAAGATTTGAGAAATCATTAATACGAAATATATCTGTTGGAAATGTTTGTGTTACATCGGGAGGAGTACTATCATATGCTAAAGTAATGTTAAACCATTCTCCTTCATTCAGCAAAGAATCATAAGCTCTCACAAGCAGAATAGCTTCTCCATCATCTACTGAAGATAAAGTGAAACTACTCTGTCCAGTTATGTTTGTCCATGTACCATTCCAGCTGTAAAAAACATTTATGTTAGCATCAATATCAATAATAGAAAATTCAATAAGACTATCAGGAGGAATGTAATAATTACCATCAGCACCAATTCTATCTATTAACTCGTTAATTATTACTTCAATACTAGGTGCAGTATTATCAATAATGAAGCTAATTGTGTAGTTTCCTATATTTCCTGCAAGATCTTGAGCTCTAATATCAAGAGTATAAAAACCATCTAAATATGGATAAGAAAAAGTAAATGGATATTCTAGTGTTTGGTATATTGTTCCATTTAGCGAATATTCAACAACTAACTCTGTCAAATTATCTGCAAAATTATCATTGATGTAAATTATAAAATCTTGATTGTTTAGATATCTCCCATCATCATATGTTTGTATATTACTAATTGTCGGACTGGTGTTATCAACATAAAAATTGAAGTTGAATAAATGTTCGTCATAAGTTAAATTAAATGTTCTAATGTAAAGAACGTGCAATCCTTCAGTACTAGGTAAAGAATCTGAACCATTTAATTTCAAATATGTTCCATCTAGCGTTCCAAGTTTTTCTACTCCACTATCCCATTTGAAGTAAACTGTACCATTGCTTCTTTGAACAATAAGTTCAACTTCATTATCTCCCTGATAGTACCCGTTCTCAATAATATTCAGTAAATCTACATTGAAGAAGTCATTGTCTGTGAAGAACTCATAATAAGCGTAGGAAAAGTGTTCAAATCCATCACTAACAGAGATTTCTAAGAAATGTGTTCCTACAACATCGGGTAAGTTTGTGGAGTAAAGTTCACTTGGGTCAGGAGTCCAACTTTGAACAGTTCCAGCATCCCAACTATAATTTAAAGATGTTAAACCTGTACCATCTGTTATTAAGAATTCTAGAAATTTACCAGGTGCATATATAGAATTATTCACTGCATCAGTTAATGTAATTATTGGAGTATCAGAATCAAAAAAGAAGGTATAGAAATAAGAGTTAGTTTCATAGAAATCCGTTGTATTGATTGTTAAATCTCTCCATCCCGAATACATGCCCGTAGTTATATCGTACGGATTTAGTAAAGAAAACCAACTCCCATTATTATCCCAATTATATTGAACTGAATCAATATT
>JAAFKI010000056.1 GCA_021399345.1 Candidatus Heimdallarchaeota archaeon | reverse complement strand
CCTGCGTTGAGGTAGGCATTGCTGAACAATACTTGTTCGGCTCTCTCCGTGGTTATTGTAATAGCAGCTATTATCATATCAACTTCGCCGTTTTTCACAGCATCAATAAGCTCGCCAAATTCAAGGTTTTTAATTTCGAGTTCAACATCTAGTTCCGCGGCGATCATTTCGGCAATATCAATATCAAACCCTATAATATCGCCATTTTCATCAAAATATTCCATAGGTGCATAAGGGGCATGTGTTCCAACCAATAGTTTACCAGCATCTTTTATTCTTTTAATTGTAGGATCTAATGTCTCTTCTGGGCCAATGCAACCTGCAAATGAAATAAGTAGAAAGAGACACAACCCTATAACCAATGGTTTTCTTTTGTCCATCATCTACACCACCTTCCGATTTCAAATGATTTATTATTCGATGTTTTAAAAAGTTTACTATATGTCCATCTCATTTTCCAACTCACTTCTTCGACTTACGGCGTATCTAGGTTTTTCTCCAATCTTTTTAAGAAGTTCATTTATTTCTCTCTTTAATTCAACCATTCTTAGTTCTCGATCAACAGTAACATTCTTATATCTCTCAAGCTCATCAAGATTTTCCTTTAATCCTTTCTCTTCCTCCTTCTGTTTGCTAATATCGACAAAACTGCCAATGATGCGCTGCCTATTGTTCAGTGTTATTGGAATTGCTGTCATGAGAACAGGTATGATTTTACCATTAATATCTATCAACTCATGCTCTGATCTGTCAATGGTCTGTCCAAGATCGGTGACGGGGCATTTACCCTCCTCAGCAGAACAGATAAATCTATAGCATGTTTCACCTATGATCTTTTCTTTTGAGGTACCGATCATTTTGGCAGCCAGTGGATTAACATCAACAATTTTATGCGTCTCTGCATCGATAATCACAACCCCTGCCTGTAATTTATTTAGTATCGTACTTAAACGTTCTTGACTTGCCTTAATTTCCCGACTACTTCTTTTGATCTCCTCTTCCTTACGTTGTAGTGACGCTATCAAAGTATTTAGGTACATGACAAAAGGAGAAAATGCATCATTCTCTTCTGATCCAGCTCGCACTGTAAAATCATCAAACATCACCTTAGTTAATACATCTGCAAAATGATCTAGCCTTGACTCGACGTATTTTTTATAACCTTCCAAATTCTCTATTTCTCTCACTACCTAGCACCTCTAGAATTTTTTGTGTCTATTTGCTAGTTATAACAATCTCGCAGTATTCTGCACCATCTTTCATGCACTGAGTCTCCTCAATGCCATATCCAATCTCATTATAGTAATTAAAGACTTGTTCTGTTAGTACCTTCAGAAAAGTACACAATCGGTTTGGTGAACAGTAGTGGTAAACTAACTTATTCTCCTCATCAACGACTAACTTAATTTTCTCCTTAGTCATCGCCCCCATTGAACCTGGAAGATCTAAATGTATCTTCGGCACTTTTCTTAGCAAATCAAGGGCGGTATCAGAACTCCTAAAGAATGCCCCAAATTTATCTGCCATCACACCAACAGCGTACTCTGCAAACATCCGTTCACCAATGTCCCTATCCACACCTAGAACCTTTATAGTAGCATCAAGAAGAACCTGCCATTCCTCCTCAGTATAAATCTTCTCCGATCTGAAATCCTTTCCAGACAAACCCGCCTCATTTAATACTTTCTTGACAGTTTCCTTATCGCTTCTTGCCTCAACAAACCCAAGCAACAAATTACATACTATACCCATCATTTTACCTTTGCCTCTTTCTGCATCATTAGTTTCTAACCGAATATCGCATTTTTCAGTATCTTCTTCACTAGGATAGTATTTTACCCTCTCAATTGAGGTTTTGGTAACAAATAATCATCCAAGCAATTAGGCTTTATTTCTTGGACAGGTTATTTAACTAATTAAACTACTTTATTACTATTCTAGTGTCTCATCCAAACTAGAAACCAAATAAATGAAACACATTTCCCATATAAAATCATATGCAAATTTGCACTCCCCCATGAGTTTGTCGATAAAAACAATTCTCCAAGATATCTAAAATAAACACTAACCCTAAAACAT
>JAAFKI010000005.1 GCA_021399345.1 Candidatus Heimdallarchaeota archaeon | reverse complement strand
CCCTTAAGAGCTCCTGTAATAAGAACAGATGAAAAAAGATCGTAACTAATATACCCTTCCTCTATTTTTGTAAAAATCACTTTGAACGCTTTTTCAACTTCTTTTCGACTCATATTATTTTTCTTTGCAAATCTTGCTTTAGCTTCCTGTCTCAACCATGGAAAAATCGAAGATTCCTTTGACCAAATAAGCAATGCAAAAGTCCTTCCTGTTTGTTTTGTTATTTTTGAGATATCCAACTCATTTAATGATAATTCCGCTTCATTTAGTAATTTTTCTAAGTTATTTTTCGACCTTTCTGGAACATTCCTTGGATCAAGAGAAAGAAGTTGTTGAACTTTTTCTTTCATAGAATCTACTTCTTCCATTATTTCTAATCTGAATTCTACCATCGTTTCCGTAGATACAGGAGGAGCATCAAAAAATGAGAAGGATGATTTCGCTGCATGATATGGTAAAGAAAAGAAGTTTTCTAAGGTTCTGTAAATGTTTGCCCATCGATATGCTCCCCATTTCATTAGATAAACATTACATTCGTGAAATAATGCATAAATAGGTCCGAATATTGTAGCAACCCAAGAAACTACAAGTAAACCTGTTCCAAACAAAGTAATGGTCCAGAATGGTTTTATTCCAATATAATCCTGAAAAACCTGTATAAGATCTAAACCCTCGATTCCATAAATTCTCCCTATAGCAGCTGGAATAACAATAATAATTATTGGAGTTCCTATCGCAACATTAATGACCTCTCCAACACCTCTCCGGATTGGATAAGCTTTAATCATCTGTCGTTCTTTAAGAACTATTTCGTCTAATTCCTGCGAAACTTCTATAATTTCTTTAAATTTTTTCCCAGAAAGAAAATTAGCAACTGTAAGAGCATATTTTCTGTACATCTGAAGCAGTGGGACTAATTCTCTTAAACCTCTGGGAACAATTATATCAAATAATATCAAACTTAGCTTTCCAAGAGCTGTAACTAGTGTGAAAAAAACTGCTAGAATGATGAACGAAATTTTCATCAATACTGGGAATACTTTGATATGTAGAGTTTGCCAAAAAGTTTTCAGTCTCTTAACAGAGTATCTTCTTAGTCTGGGGGGGTAAATTATATAGAAGAAGATTTTAAGAAATTTCAAAATAGGCCAAATAAAAATGTAGTATTCAAACAAGAGTAAGAATCCGATGGGAGTATAGTAGTGAAAAACATATTCATTCAGAAAGATCCAAAATTCCTTACTTATGATTTTGAACCAAATCCAAAATTTTCCAGCCCCTCTTTGTAGTTTCTTCTGAACTGAAATGGAAGTATCTTTTATTTTTTCAACTTGTTTTGTTCCAAATTCTTTAAAGCGTGAAGAAAAACCAATCTTTTTTCGTACATTAATTTCAATTGCTGGTTCTTCTTTTTTTGACATTTCAAAACCCTTTCTTATTAAATCAATGATTCTTTTGTTAAATATCTAGCTCAAGCTATTTCACGAGATATTGACTTATGTGTTTTTTTGCATATTTTCTTTCTTTTTCATCTACTTTAAACAAACCATAAATTAAGCTGTCTACTTCCTCATCTATTGTGTGATTTAATTGCTCCTGTTTAAGTAATAAATTCACTTTTTGAATAAGTAACTCATTCAGTGGATCATCCGGAATAATGAAAGGTAGATCGTGAAGATACATTGGTAGATAATGTAGATATTTTCCAGTTATCTCAGTACTTGAATACATTATAGAATACATAAAGCTGAACAACTCGGAGTTTAAAAGAGAAAGAATGAATTCAAGACTAATGTTTAACTCCCTAGCTTTTTGAGTCAAGTGTCCCAGTAAGAAAATATCTTTACAAACATAACCCTCAGCATCCAATGTTGCTCTCATCCTTAGAGCATGTTGGCATATGATTATCTTCTTTGATGTAAATATATCAATTTCAGGAAAGTTATTTTTTATTTTTTTTGCTTTCTCATGGTTATAATCCAAATAGTAACCTTTCCAATTAATACCATATCGTTCAACTTCTCTATTTCCACCAAATGGTTTTCCACCTAGAAATTTCCTAGATTTTGTACTAACTGGTTTCTCAAATACAAAATGTTCTCGTAATCCTCTCCGATGGAATGAAATTGACCACCTAAATCTAACTAAATCTCCTAGCCTATATTCAGAATCATTGTAAATCTTCTCTATTATAGAAAGGGACGTTGAATCTGGTAGAAAAATGGTTTTGTTTGTAGTTTTATAGAAAAAATCTGCAGAAACATATTTACACTTTGATTTGAAGTTCATTGTTTGTAACTCTTCATAATCAACATTCTTAGCGAGTTTAATTGTCTCCTCATTCAACCTATTCTTATCTAATATGAGTATAACTGGATAAACAGCTGGACGAAAGACATTCTGATGTGTTAAATCAACAATTTCTGAAATAAGATTATGTTCAAGAAAATATCTTCTCATTTCTTTTGAATACCTTGAACTAAGAAATTTACTGGGGATGATGTATCCAAGTTTTCCATTGGCTTTTAACAGATCAGTACCAAGTTCTAAAAAGCAAGAATAAACATCAAAATGACCTCTAGCAGCTTTAGGGTAATTAAGTAAACAAATCTTCTTAGTCAGTTTATCCATCCGTTTTGCTTCAATATAGGGTGGGTTTCCAACTACAAAATCATAAAGTTGATTCTTTGCTTTCTTGACTTCATAAACATCTTCCTCTCCTTGTTTAGCCAGTGAGTTTGTTAAATAGATGTTAGGAGTGAAGGATGTTTCTAAATTATATCTTTCTTTTAATCGTTCAATTAATATCAGTGATAGATTAAATTTGGCTATATATACTGCTAACGGGTCAATATCGAATCCAATGACATTATTTTGAATATAATCAATTATTTCATTTACAGTGAATTTTTCTATATTTTGCTCAATCAGTAAGTCAATTGCTTGCGCTAGAAATAATCCTGATCCAGACGATAAATCAATAATATTTTGTTTATCTCTTATTGAGTATTTGTTAGGAAACCCTACTTGATGTAGAATATATTTTATTATGGAAATTGGAGTAAAAACTATTCCCTTTCCTTGCTTCGCTGTTTTTGTTAATATCTTTTGATATAGATTCCCTAAAGGATCCAAACCAATTTCATTACCAAATTCATTTCTTATTTCAATTATCTTAGGGTAGAATCGAGAAAATTGGTCATATATTTCAATATCATATAAAGAAGGGAAAGCTTTCGAAATCTTTGAGAATTTCTTCTTAAAAGATAGACTAGGCTCTATTAGGTTGTATTTTTCTGCACAAGATACCAGATATAATCCCCCAAAAACCTTGAAACTACATAACAGCTCATCTTCATCAAAGAGCCTGTTCTCTAGAATCAAGTCGTTTATTTGAAAAAGTATATCTTCCAGATGATTAAGAGACCCCAATAGAATATCCGACATATTAGTGTGAACGAATAGACTGTTCAATTCTAAAAGTTTTCTAGGAGTAGTTATCTAATCTGATTACATATATCGCATTTTAACTCTTTGAAACTTTACTGCACATGTGTTACATAAAGTAGAGGGTTTTTGTATAAGAACTTCAAAACTTTCAGTTTCTTTCATTAAGCATTCCTCATTACATGGTTTCAAACCTAAAACTATCCCAACGTGAAATGCTACTTCTTTTGCTGTAAGTGTTCTTGTTGCCATTCTAGCTGTTGATACAATTGTTCCCTTTATAGTCTCTCCATATCCAAAAACATACTTATTATTTACAATCAATGATTTTTCGATCAACCAAAGAAAAAAGGTTAATCCTTCAGATTGAGCGTTATTTAGAAGCAATTGGGCATCATAAGCGTTTTTTTCAGTATTCCAAGCTACTTGTCGAGGGATTCTAACACCTACAGACCTGAACTGCATTTGATAGATGTCGCTAAGGAATCTCTCAATGTGTTCTGAGACTTCATCAGCGATTCTTTCAGAATAATAAATTTTGAAATCCCTAGGCAAGACTAATCTGTTTACACAAGTGTGTTTTTTACTAATAATAGTTATGATACTCACATTAGAAAAAAACCAATTCTTGAGTTATTTTTGTCACTTATTACCTGAAAAAGTAAATATCCCATGAGATACAATTTCTTCCTTTAATCCCATTTTAACTTTAATTTCGAGCTGTTTTGCAGTCTTTTTGTAAGTAAATTCCTTAATAATTTTCATGTTGGGAGGTAGATTATATCCCGATTCGAAATCACTAGTTAGAATAGTCTGTTTTTTGTTAGATTTTATAACTAAATTTGATGTTTCAATATAACCTTCAGAATTAAAACTGATTAGTTTCATCTGTTCCCTAGTTTTATCAAAAAAGAGAAAATTCCTTTCAAGTAACTTCTCTGTTTTAGCAGAGCATTTTATTTGTTTAATTTCTATAATATCTATACCAAATTTTCTACATTGTAAGTAAGATTCAGAATCTATCCCGTCAGCAGAGAGAGTTCCTCTCCATAAACCATAAATCCAATCAAGATCATCGATAGGGTTTGAAAAATCCATACTTAAAAACAAAGGAATGAATTTAAAAACTCTGCTATAATTGAATTCTTAATGAGTAAAGCTAAGAAAATAGATTTAGAGAAAAACAAAATTCTAGATTGGGAATTGGATGAATCTTTGTTGATTGAAGCACTCACTCATCCAAATTATCACCCACCAAGCCAAATAATTTTGAATTTCGAAAGATTGGAGTTTCTAGGAGATTCTATATTAGATACTCTAACAGCTGAATGGCTCTATAAAGAAACCAAAGAAGATGTTGGTATTTTGTCTCAATTAAGATCTCTTTTAGTTAGAACCAATACATTAGCTGAAGTAGGAAAGGAATTAGGAATTGAAAAGAAACTAAGAACTAGTTCTAATTACAAAATAGTTGAAACTGATCTAGAGGATAGTCTAGAAGCTATTTTTGGTGCTTTTTATCTCTCTAAAGGTGTAGATGTAACAAGAGAATTTTTCTACAAACTTTTTCTCAAACGACTTAAGCATTTTAAAAATGAGATAAATGATGAAAAAGGGAGAGAGAAAATACTTAAACTAACAGTTTGTGAGCATAATCCCATCAATCAACTTCAGGAATTTTTCCAAAAAGAAGGATTAGAACTTCCTGAATATTCACTTTTAAGGAAAAAAGGGGATGATCATGATCCTATTTTCTTTATGCAATGCAAAGCAAAAATAGGTGATAAGGAATATTTAAGCTCTGGAAAAGGATCAAACAGAAAATCAGCTAAACGTGATGCAGCAGAGAAAATGAGTAAAAAACTGAAAATCTGAAGAAAAGCTTTTCCACAGTAGGTTTAAGTATCACAATATCAATTATTTAGTAGATGAATGAACCTCAAATTGATTCGTCAAAAGCAATAGAATTTATTAGAAATAAAGGAAATGAGGTAGAAAAACTTAAACTAGCCTTGATGCTTGGAGAAAAGTCTGTAACAAAAGAGATGGTAAAGGAACAGCTCAATTTACAAAATTCTGATGGAGGGATGCCTTTCAGAATGAGAGAAGATTCACTTAGCACTATTGGTCCTACTATAACTTTTTTCAAAGACTTTCTAATTCTAGATATGAAAAGTGAAATTGAAGATTATCTCTCCAAAGCAGCAAACTTCCTACTAATGAATCAATCGGATGAAGGATTCTTCGAAGAACCTCAAAGTATAAAAAATTTTGAACCCTCACTTTGGGAAACTCCAGGAATTGATCCAAACAGAATTTTTTGTACTGCTATTGTGGTTAATTTCCTATTGGGTTTAGGTGATGAGACATATCGAAACTTCATAATTAAAAGTCTAGATTATTTATCAAGAAATTGGAGAGATGATGCAGGTTTTAAAAGTTATCCCCACGCATTGTGGAACGCAATTCCAGCATTTATTGCAATAAAGGGTGAAAATGATTGCATCTCAAGAAGAGGACTAGAAATGCTTCAAACATTTAATTTAGAGAACTATCCCTCCTCCTCATTAGTTTGGATGGTTGAAAGTTTCATTAATGCTGGATTGGAGAATCACAAATTTGTCATTCGTTTACTAGATGTTCTTTTACATAGACAAACCAGCGATGGTAAATGGGAATCAGAAGATGGGGAAGAATATGATTCTACTACAACTTTAACAGTTTTACTAGTATTAAAGAAACTAAAATACATTTAGATTTCATCAGTTTAGAGAGAAAATTTTTTAATCGAAGAACTAATTTTTAGTATAGTATGATAATTGATGGACATACTGACGTACTATGGGCTCTGACTAGAGAAAGAAGAAAATTTTCTGAAAAATCTGAAACTGGACATGTTGATCTTCCAAGATTAAGAAAAGGAAACGTTCTAGCAGCTTTCTTTGCAGTATTTCCGGCTATGAGTGATTTTGAAATCTATAAAGGTGTTGACCAGTGGTTTTCATTAATCGAAGACCAAGAAAATAATCTCTTACAAGTAAAGTCTGCAGAGGATATAACTAAATGTAAAGTGAATGATAAAATTGGAGCTGTTTTACATTTTGAGGGTTCTGGTGGCATAGATAGTGAATTCCTGACTTTGAAGAATTATTACAGAATGGGCTTGAGAAGTATTGGTTTAAGCTGGTCCAACGTGAATAGATTTGCTACAGGTGTTACGTTTAACATGTTATCAGGAGAAAGTTTTGAACAAGATAGAGGATTGACTGAAATTGGTAAAGAACTAGTCAAAGAACTAAATAATTTGGGTATAATTGCTGATGTCAGCCATTTGAATGAGAAATCTTTTTGGGATGTAATTGACCAGACTAGCAAACCAATAATTGCTTCACATAGCAATGCTTATTCTATTTGTAATCATCCAAGAAATTTGAAGGATGAGCAGATAAGAGCTATTGCTGAAACTAATGGAACAATAGGGCTTAATTTCTGTGTATCTTTTCTTTCTGGCGATAAGAAGAAAGATCAAATTCAATTGGAAGATTTAAAAAATCATATTGATCATATTGTAGAATTAGTGGGAATCAACCACATTGGTTTCGGGTCAGATTTTGATGGTGCTTCAGTACCAGATGTGATGAAGGATGTTAGTTATTATCCTGTTTTAGTTGATTATTTGGATAAAAATGGGTATGATAAAGAAGATATACAAAAAATAGAATCTCAGAATTTTCTTAGAGTTATGAAAGAAGTCTGGAAATAATCACTCTTCGTCTTTTTCGATTTTAACAAGCTCTAGTTGTCGTCCATATCCAGAATCAACTTCAGCTATTATTCCAGATTCAATTAGTTTGTCTACTCTTTCACGAACAATCCTTCTAGATGCCGATCCTCTCTCTTTTCTCACTTGCTCAGTTAGTTGTGATATATTGAGTCTTTTCTTTCGATCTAAAGCTACAATTATAGCTTTTGAGATTGAATCATATTTTAGATTAGGAAATCTCTGCAAAATAGTATCTTTTAGAGTTAAAGTCTGTGAAGCTACAGTTAACGGAGCTTTTGATATTTGTAAAGTGGAGGTGAGAATTTGTAATAAGTTCATCATCTGTTTTAGTTCTGGGTTACTGTCTGAAACTTTATGCTGTAGATTAGATATTTGAAGAATTACATAATTGATTTTTTCTTCAAGTTCTGATATTCTACCTTCTAAAGCTACTTTATTTTCAGACATAGACGAAACCTTTCTTACTTGAATCTTAACCTACTTCTTTTATCATCTTCAAAATACTGCTAAAACTGAGAAGTTTAGTAAAATCCTTGTAGGATTCAGCTATTTCTTTTCTTAACAGTTTTGGAATACCACCTTTTTTAAGCTCTTTTTTTAGTACTCTTTTATTCCTGCTTCTTTTCATTGGATTTGCTATTAAATAGTATAATAACATCAATGGAAGAACTATGATTAAATAAGAAATATAATTGATAGACACTACAATTGAATATAATTTATCTGTCAATGTCAACACCAACTATTTTCTCTTAATCATCGTCGTCAGATCTAACTTTAACTCCATCTTTCATAGCTTTTCCTACTATATCGAAAGATTTAGAGAAATTCATGACTATTTCTCTTACCATATCCTCAGGTAATCCTTGATCTGAAAGCTGCTGATGTAGAGCAACGATTCCCTTTCCATAATTGGTAGCTATTTCAGGATCATAGATTGCTGAAAAGATATTTTTGATTAGTGCTGGAACCTCTCCAGAAACTGCGCCAAGAATTTCTTTTATCTCAGCAGCATCGCTAATTTCTTTAGTTATACCTTTTTTTGACTTAACTTTTTTCTCTATTTCTTCTCCAAGTTTTTCTCCTAATTCATCAAAGTTCATTCATTTCACCTTAAGTTTTGTATGCTTATATTGATTGGTCACAGATATTTAAGATGCTGGTCACTATTGACCACTCAGTTTTCATATTCTTAAGTTTTTCAGATTAAATGCTTTCTTCTTTCAATAATAATCGAAAGGATTATTGATAAAACAAAAGTACAAATCGCGAATCCTAAAGCAAAGCCTAACAAGCTTACTAATCCTTTAGGCGATATATCAGCTACAAATCCCATTAGTAGGGTTGCTGAGATTGAACCAGCAATTCCAATTGTGTTGAATAGACCAAATGCTGTTGCTCTTCTAATTTTATTTGAGAAAGTTCCAACTAGACTAGTTAGACAAATAGTTGAGATCACATATGTTGGGAAGCTATAGACTATCAGACCTAGAGTAATATTTAGAGGGAATAATGTCATTAGTAAATAGATGAGTATTTGTAGAAATATGAAAGCCATAACAGTTGAAGTAATTCTTCGTATTTTTGTTAATCTCCCCAATAGTAACGATAAAACAACTCCAATCGTGGTCGTACCTATTAGAAAATAGCTGAAATAAACTGCAGGAGCTCTTAGAAAATCTATGAAATAAAGGGAAGAATATGCCCAGAAACCTCCTGATGTAGCATTTTGAAAGAAAGCAATTAACAGTAGAATAACAAAAATTAGTTTAAACTCAGTTAGTTTTCCCATCTTCTTTGATTCTTGTTCTTTCGCTTGTTTTTTCTCTCTTCTTTCTTCTTTTGTGAAAAGTATGAAAATTGAAGCAATTACACAACTTATTACTGCTATGAATAATTGTACTCCTTGAGCTGGGTTATTTGCTAATTCATCCGAGAAGAATTTTGAAAGCATTGTAGCGAAGTTTAGAATACCATTTGTAGGTGTTTGAGCATTCAAACTAATAATTGAACTAACAGATGAAGAAGAATACCAATTTAAGCTGAAAGTAGCTGCATTATCGTGAATTAGTGCGGCAATAGGACTAGCGACCAGCCAAGCTAAGCTAAAGGTTGCAGCTATTTCCCCCAAGATTACTTCCTTCTTCTTAGAAGATGTTAGAGTGGCATAAGAATAGATATTTGATGTTTGTCCTGAAATGAATATGTAACCCACTAGCATCACAGCTAGAAAGGCATATGGATTATTTATGAACATCAATGTGAAATACATCAAACCTGCTGCAATAAATCCCATAAAAACAAATCTTT
Source organism: Candidatus Heimdallarchaeota archaeon (assembly GCA_021399345.1). Taxonomy (GTDB): domain Archaea; phylum Asgardarchaeota; class Heimdallarchaeia; order Heimdallarchaeales; family Heimdallarchaeaceae; genus UBA460. The sequence continues at coordinate 27,301 of JAAFKI010000005.1, read as the reverse complement.
TGTTTCCAAATTTATCACTCATTATCCCCCATACTGTGGTTCCAATAGCTATCACAAAATAAGGAATTATGGCTACAAAGCCAAGAATAGAATACCGATCCACATCAAAAATTTGAGTTAGCCAAATTGGCGCATATGGTGAAAACATTGCTGTAGACATACCAAGAAAGAAAAGTCCTGTAAGAATAAGAATCTCGTTCCTTTCCATAAAAAAGGATTTCTTCTTGGTAATTTCAGTATTCACAGAATTTAAGATTTTCACAGTTTAATAAGGTTTTTTACATTCCTTCCAGACTAAACAGAAGCGAAAAGTTGATATTATTATTAAATTATAATCCTATGAAAGAGTGTTCGATCAGCAATGAGCGATAATGAACCTATTAGTGTTAAAGAAATATTAATTGAGATAAAGACGCTTTCAGAAATTTGTGTAGATTTATCATTTGCATCTTTACTTTATTCTGATAAATTGGTAGCTGAACAAGTTTTAATTTTAGAAGAAAAAATAGATGGTTTGTACAAAAATCTATTAGATAGACTATCAGTATCAATAAAAAGCCTCAATCAAGCAGAGCAGCTGAGGATTTATTATATAATCGGTGAGGCCAACAACCTAATATCTGATTCAGCAGCTGATATGGCTTCATTAGTTCTATTGGATTATGATATTGCAAATGAGCTTAAACATATTCAACAACACATGGATCAAATCGTTGACTTAATCCGTTTAGATGAAAAGTCCTGTTTATGTGGAAAATCAGAGGTTGCAGCTGATTTACATGATCTCATCGGAATTGATGTAATAGGTATTATACGCTCTGAAAATGAACTCTTGCTTCACTATGATGAAGTGATGATGGCTGGGGATCTGCTTATTTTCAGAGGTCCTTTAGAAAACGTTAATCAATTCATAGAATTAGTAAATGGAAGAATCAAATCAGTCGAAGAAGCGAGAGAAAAGATTATTTCTGAAGATTTAGACCATCCAAAAGATGAATTGCAGTATCATCAAGACTTATTAGTCACAATGAAAGAATCAGCTGAGTTAATTGTGGATTTAGCTTATCTTTATGCATTAGAAGATTTACCTGAAGTGAAGAATTTAATCATAACAACTGAAGATAAAGTAGACAAACTACAATTCGAGCTCATTGAAGAAGTTTTACGCTTGTTTAAACAAGATTTAATGAATGAGAAAACACTCATGGCTTATCTAAGGATGGCGGATTCTTTTGAGGAAATAGCTGATGCAGCAACAAAAATAGCTTTTGGAGTTACAATAAGACATAAACCTTATTCTCTTCTAGAAGATGTAGTAGATGATTCGTCTGAAGCTTTAGATTACATTCACGTAGCGAGAGATTCGCCCTATATTGGAATGACTGTACGAGAAGCAGAATTAACGGATGATTTCTTTCAGATATTAGCTTTAAGAAAGAAAGGGCAATATTTCTTCTTTCCCAAAGATGAAGCAAAGATTCATTTAGGTGATGCTTTACTAATCAAAGAATATTCTAGTCCTGAAGATGTGTAAGAATCCAAGAAATTAAATCTTTTACAGCCAAATCCTTGCTTTGTGGAGATTCTGTATACATTTCATGTTTACAGTTAGGATAGATTCTCATAGTTTTATCTTTAATTGTTAAATCTTCAAAAATTTCTTCAACATCTAACATCATTATATCCTCTTCTCCACTCTGAAAAAGTACAGGAATCTTTATACTAGGAATTTTATCCTTTACCTCTGAATAGTGTTTAAACATACTCATTCCCATAGCAGCTGTTGATTTTTTGTAATTTATTAATGGGTCATTCCTATAATTTTCAACAGATTCAGAATCTGATGAAAGGTTGTTAGGGTCTATTCCTGTAGGACCTGAAAAGGTTGGGAAAATTTTGGACATGATCGATGCTAACTTAACCATGATTATCGGTGTTTCTTGAACCTTTGAACCTGTCCCAGACAAAATTAAACCTTTAATTTCAGCCTGATGTTGAATAGCATATCTTTGAGCTACTGAAGACCCCATAGAATGGCCTAGAAGAAACAAATCTAGGTTAGGGTGTGCTTTTCTAAAAATCTTTGTAAGTTTATAGCAATCTTCTGCAAATTCTGTTAAGCTTCTAATATGGTTTCTTCTACCTTCGCTTCTTCCATGACCTCTATGATCGTTAATGTAAACAATAAAATTAGCTGCGGTTAATTTATCAATTAGATATTTGTATCGTTCGGAATGCTCAGCAAAACCATGAATTATTTGAATAATTGCTTTTGGATTGCTAGGAATCCAGGATTGATAGAATATTTTGTGATTCTTCCCACCTACAAAATAATCTTGTTTATGCTCCATAAAAAAAGTAAGAAGAAAGTACTCTTTAAATCTAATTGTCCAATTGAGTTTTTTCTAAAACAAAATTGCTAAGTTCAATTAACATATTCTTAATTTTTTGAACTTCTTTATCATCTGAATCAACTTCGAGTACTGATTTCTTTTCAATCATAGCTTTAACAAAAATGGGATTATAGGGTATCTTCTCTATTATTGGAAATGTTTCTTGAAATTCTTTTTCAATTTTCAGGGAAATTTCCTCATTTATATCAGATCTGTTAATTATGATATATCCTGGAATCTTGAATATTTTCAACAGTTCTAATATCCTTTTTAGATCATGATAACCTGATAATGTAGGTTCTGTAACAACTAGTGCTAAATCAGCTCCAACTAACGAACTGACTACTGGACAACCTATTCCTGGCGAACCATCAATTAAGACTAGTTTGCGTCCTTGTTCCTCAGCTGTTTGTTTTGCAACTTTTCTTACTTCAGCTACTAATAAACCGGAGCTTTCCTCTCCAGGATAGAGTCTTGCGTGAATCATTTTTCCAATTCGAGTGTCAGAAATATAGTATTGACCAGATATGTTGTCTAACATTTCTATTGCTGAAACTGGGCACATATGAGAACATGCTGCACATCCTTCACATTTGGTTGGATTTACTATGAAATCTTCAGATATTGAATCAAATCTGCAAGTTTCTAAACAAATCCCACATTCTGTACACAGGTCTAAATCAATTATAGCTTTCTTCAATCCTTCAAAATCAAAAGAAACAGTCTTTTCTGGCTCAAATATTAGATATAGGTCTGCTGCGTCTACATCTGCATCTGCGAGAATGATTTTCTCTTGAAGATTGCTAGCTAAAGCAGCAATAATTGAACTTTTCCCTGTTCCTCCCTTTCCAGAAATAACAGTTAATTGTCTGATTTTCTCTTCTTTCATTGTAAAGCCTCCCTAATATCAACAATCATGTGTTTAAGTTTTGAATCCATATCAGGTAGAACATTTAAGAAAGGAATTCCTTCGGAATAGTTCTTAGCTATTTCTCGATCGAAAGGGATTTTGAGAAGAACAGGTATATTTTCCTTTTGACAGTATAATTCTAATTCTTCATTTCCAACACCATCTTTGTTAATAACTACTCCAAACTTCTTTTCCAGAATTCTTAATGTTTTTACAACCATTTTCATATCAGAAAGTCCAAATGGTGTTGGTTCGCTAACTAAAATGACATAATCTGAATCAATGACCGTTTCAACCATTGGACAAGAAGATCCAGGGGGTGAATCAATCACGATGATAGGTTTATCTTTAGAGATCAATTGTTTTAACTGAGAAATTACAGGTGTCGATAATTCTTCACCTACTATTAATGCTCCGTAATTAAAGAGAAATTCTTTATTTTCACCTTCATAGAGATAACCTATGGTTCTGGGTACTTCAGTGATAGCATTTTCAGGACATATTTTGCTACATAATCCGCAACCATGGCACATTTTTTCAAAAACAAGAATCTGATCTGGAACTTTCATAAGTGCATTATATTCACAATTTGAACTACAAGTACCGCATAAAGTGCACAAATCGTAATTAATCTCAGGAATAGGAATCTTCGCTTCTGCTACTAGTTTAGTATCTAAGTCTAGAAATAGAGAACAATTAGGTTCATCAACATCTGCATCAAGAAGCTGAACGTTCTCTAATGTCATCGCTAAACTAACAGCAAGAGAGGTTTTTCCTGTTCCTCCTTTGCCGGAAACTATTGTTATTTGCATTGGTTGTTTCCTTCAGTTTAGTGTTTACATCCATCGTCTTGTGTAGCTTTGTGCAATTTGCCTTCCTTAAAGAAACTAATGGTATCCTTGAGAGACCCATTTGCACCCATATACACTTGTAATCCAAGCTGAGCTCCAAGAGTAACTGCTCTGCCTCCAGCTGCTTTCAAAAATACAACGTCACATTTATCAGCTAAAAATTCCATTGGTAACCCAACGCCACCCTTGTGATCACTTCTGTTTTCAATGATATCAAGAGTATCTGTTTCATCATCCCATATAGCAAAATATGGAACATGTCCAAAATGTTGTCCTACAATAGAATCCCATTCATCCTTGTTGTCTAAAGGTACTGCATATTTCATTTTTTTATCACCTATAATTTATTTAATTCCTCATTTTTCCATTTAGCTATCAAATCTTTTACAGGAAGTGATTCTCCCTGAAAAATTGTTATTTGCGCTGCTCGAAGTGCACCGTCTGCATTGGGTCCCAATTGAGGGACTATCACAGATTGAATTTGCTTACTACTTAGAAACTCAACAGCTCTAGGACCTGCTCCACCTCGTGCTCCAACTGCTGGGTTAGCAACCACAACAGATGAATCATCTTCTGTATCAAAAATGCAGAAGTAGCTAGCTCGTCCAAATCTTTCAAACATTATCGAATTGTCATCTTTTGATGATACTGGTATTGCTATTTTCAAATTATTCATCTTCCTTTTCTTCAGGCTCTTCAAACAAAATAGCTTTTGTATTGAAAAAAGCATCAGCAATTTTAGAATGAGCTGTAGCCAAATCTCGGCTGAAAGAAGCTTGGGAGATACCCATCTTTTCAGCAGCAGAATTCTGTTTAAACGAAAGAAAATCAGCATAATAAAGAGCAGTGATTTCCTCTTTGGTTAAAGTAATCTGATCTAAATCTTTCATGGGTACGGCTAGAGGCTTAAAGACGTGTCCTTCATAACTAATGCAACGTCGCTCTATTTTGCGATTCTGAACCATGATTAGGAGTTTATCTAATTAACTATATAAGGCTATAGGTATGAATAATTATTCATGTAAATTACATCGTGACATTTAGAAAGATTTATCATAATTAATAGAAAGAAACAAAAAGAACAAGAATTCGAAAAAGAATTTGGTTGTGTGATGGAGTGTCGTTAAAAGGATTCGTAATTAGAAGAGTGTTATATATTATTCCAGTTATGCTCGGAATTACGTTGATGAATTTCACTCTAATAAACGTCAGCCCAGGAGATCCAGTCATAGTTAGACTGGGTTTGATTCATTGTGATAATCCAGACTGTTACAATAATGCATACAATCGAGAAGCAATAGAAATGGGATTGATGAGTAGCGATTTATACACAATTCCGTGGTTCACAAGATACGTGGATTACATTAGTGATTTACTAAGGTTTGACTTTGGAAGGTCTTGGTACAATACGCAAGCAGGGATAGGGATACCTATAGCAAATATAATAGCGGACCACGCATCATATACAGTAATACTAAACGTAATTTCATTTGTATTATCATTATTATTATCTACAGCAATAGGGGTAGTTTCAGCAACAAGAAGAAACAGTTTCTGGGATAGATCATTAACGGTAGCAATGTTATTGGGATACTCGATGCCGCTGTTCTGGCTAGCTAAACTATTGATGTTCTTATCTTTCAAATTATTTAATTTTACAGGAGTAACAAATAAGGATGCGTTTGTGAAACCAATTTTGCTTAACCTAAGCTTCTACAAATATCTGATATTACCAACACTAGCATTGACTCTGGGGCATCTAGTTTTTATGGCAAGATTGATCAGATCACAATTGCTGGAAATATTAAGACAAGATTATATAACAACAGCAAAAGCGAAAGGGGTAACAAACAGAGGAGTAATATACAAGCACGCATTCAGAAATGGATTGCTACCAATAGTGACAATTGTAGGTAACTCACTACCAGGATTACTAGCAGGATCAGTAATGATAGAGACAGTGTTTGGATGGCCAGGATTAGGTACATATTTCCTTGAAGGAGCGCTTTTTAGGGACTACCCCATGATGATGGCTACGAACACTATCTTTCCATTTTTGTTCTTAGTTGCACGACTTCTTACGGATATCACTTATGTTTTTATTGATCCGAGAATTAAATACTAGTCCTCCTTTCTTCAATTTTTAGTATCACAAAATTAAAAATATAGTTCATGTATGCTCTATTATATATGAAACAATTCCTTAGCAATTTTCTCACAGCATTCCTTACTCCTTTTCTTTGGGTACTTGGCCTTCTTCTCTATTTAGTTGTGGTTCTTGTTAAGGTAATGTATTTTATTTACGAGCTTCTCATTCCTCGAGGTCTCCGAGAATTAGTCCCTATACTCAACCTCTGGAGGAGGTATTTAATTTATATTTCTAACCTCTTCTCTCATCCTGAAAAAATGGAATTAGTTAAATTGGAGGAAGATATTGATGAAGTTGTTATGAAAGAAGATAGGATTAACAAAGCTTATCCTATTCAAAGAGGTGTTGGAGAAACTTATGATCATCTCTTAATTATTGTTTTAATAGTTGCAGCTTCCGTTGTTTTGATTGGTAGCCAAACCATTAGTTTTGATGCCCTTATTGATGGGATTATCAGCAGAAGCGAGTGGTTGAGTTCACTTGGTGATAAAGCTCTCTGGGTAGTTATTACTCTAATTGGTGTAGTTTGTTCAACCGTTATGGGCATGCTTTCTTTTGTAGCAACAATCTTTGGTCCCATCTATGCTATTTTTCATCGTTCCAGTTTAAGATTAGTTCAAATGGGTGCATACAGCTGGGGTTCATTCTATCAGAGATTGGAGAATTTATTTTCTCTCCCTTATCTTGCTTCTAAAGCCAGTTTTTCCTTTTTTGAAGCTCCTCCTGTTGATGCTTCTACTTATGAGGAATTCAAACTTGATCTTGTAGGTGATTTAACTACTTTACGAGATAGATTTACTAACATTGTTAGTGTTTCTTCTTTTTCTTTACATGAGAAAACTAAGAATCTTTATGAGGAATTTCTCTCTTCAGAGACTGAAGATAGACTTGATATGAATAAAATTGAGGATTCTATTTCTAGAGTATTCGCTCTACTTCTTTGGCAGAAAGAAACTTATTTTCTAGCTTGGAGAAAAGAACCTGGTTTAGCTAGTTTTGCAGATAAAAATTCCATGAAATACCGGGAAGCTAAGCAAACCTTCAGTTTCGTTAGAAAAAAGTTAGATGAGCAATTTGTTTCAAAAGAGTTTTTCAGTTCTATTCTTCTTATTGGTGCATTGAAAGGAATAATGAAAGTTGAAGAAAAATACAATCTCCCCTTTAGTGATTTAGAATATAATCAATTAGCATTTTCCATAGCTTTAGGTGGCCAAAGATATTTTCTTGACCACCTTTCCAAAGAGAATTTTTTCAAACGAGCTCTAAAGAAGTCTAGAAATATGGTGATTGGTTTCTTCATGCCATTTGTTGAATTCTTTCTGATTTTCTACCATTATGGGAAACACATTGGAAATCAATTCAAGATGATGTTCTCTCAGAACTGGACAAAGAGATCTGCTGTCTATCTTGGTTCTAAATTTATTGAAGTCCAAAAAGGATTAAACTCATTACTGCTTGCTGATGAACCTCACGAGGAATTAGACGAAGCAACAAAAGCCGAAGCTAAAGAATCTCTTGGAATGCTTTGGAAAGTACTACTATTCTTCTTCAAAGTTATATTAGCTCTACCACTAAGTCTCTACTATTTTGCTAAACTGTTCTATCAGCTCGTTTCCAATATCTGGAGAAAGAGAAAACCTGAGGAAAGAACAAAACGTAAATTCGCTAAAGAGATAGCTAAAGAAACAATTATTGCAATGTATGAAGAAATTCACGAGAAGCTAGTAATGGAAACCTTTCTCTATTCATAGGTAACAAAAACTTAATGTAAATCTATTTTTTATTTGAAGCTAGGGTAGAAGAAATGGACAACAAAAGGTCTAAACTTCACGAATTGGGATTCCAAGTAGGAATTTTAGAGAGAGGGGAGAAAAATTCTATAGCAGATGTACCTGATGTTACAGTTGGGCATAGTACAATAATTGCTGGAGAAGGTGAATTAAAACCAGGTTTTGGACCCATTAGGACGGGTGTAACAATAGTAAAACCTCACTCTGGCAATATCTATCGCGATAAGGTTAGAGCGAGTTCATATGTCTTTAATGGGTATGGGAAAACAACTGGTTTAGTTCAAGTTGAGGAGCTAGGAAATATTGAATCCTATATTGGATTAACTAATACTCTGAATATCCCCAAAGTAGCAGAATCTTTACTTAGATTTCATCTTGATGAAAATCCTGATATTGGAATAAAAACTTCTACAATAAATATCTTAGTAGGCGAATGTCATGATGGCTATTTGAATGATATACAGGGAAGGCATGTTCAGAAAATTCATGTTTTTGAAGCTATAGAAAACGCTTCTTCAGACTTTGAAGAAGGATCTGTGGGAGCAGGAACAGGAATGTCAACCCTTGGATTTAAGGGAGGAATAGGAAGCTCATCAAGAGTGATCAAAGATGAAGAAATAGAATTTGTTCTGGGAACTCTTGTACTCACCAATTTTGGCAGAAAAAATGATTTAACTATTCTTGGTCACAACTTTGCTAAATATATTGATGAGGGGGATAAAGAAGATGACCAAAAAGAAGATGATGGCTCAATAATCATTGTAGTTGCTACAAATGCACCATTAAATACAAGACAGCTAAAAAGATTAGCTAAAAGGGCTCCATTAGGGTTAGCTAAAACTGGAAGTTACGGTTCTCATGGTTCTGGAGATGTTATAATTGTTTTTTCAACAGAAAATAAAGTAGAACATGATAATAAAGAAAGAACTTTGAGCATGACATATGTAAATGAGAATACAAAGATTTTCAGAGATTTATTAAGAGCTGTCGTTGAAACAACAGAAGAAGCAATTATTAACTCATTACTAAAAGCTACAACAGTTATTGGAAGAGATGATAATAAGAAAGAAGCAATATCAATTGAAAAAGTAAAGGAGATTCTGTCAAAGTGACAGAAAAAAATTAACGATAGATAATATCTCTAGAAATGTCTGCTAATGTAGCAGCTCCAGTCATTTTCATTGCTTTAACAAGAGTTTTTTGCTGTAATTCAAAGAAAGCTTCCACACCTTCAGCTCCACCACCAACAGCTGCTCGAACAATATCACGTCCAAATAGTACTGAATCAGCACCAATCGCAAGCATTTTGAGAACATCATAGCCTGTTCTTATACCACCATCAGCTATAATGGTTGTTTTTCCTTTAACTGCATCTACAACATCAAATAAAGCATCTGCTGTTCCTACAGTGTGGTCAAGAACTCTTCCTCCGTGGTTTGAAACAACAACAGCTGAAACACCAGCTTCTACAGCTGCAGTAGCATCTTCAGCAGACATTATTCCTTTAACTATGAATGGAAGTTTTGTTGACTCAACTAGTTCTTTTATATTATCAATTGATTTACGAAAAACTGGTTTGTTATGAGTTGCCATGATTGTGCTTCCACATCCATCTACATCAATTCCCACAGCTATAGCTCCACCTTCTTCATACATTTTGAAGACTTTTTTCAAGGCTTCTTGATCTCTAGGTTTGCTGATCTTAACGCCCCAACCTTCTGCAGTTTTACAAATAGCCTCATAACATGGCATAAAGTCCCAGTCATAAGTAAAAGTATCTCCACGCCAGGCAATTGTCCCAGCTTGTTTTGCGCCTAAAACTGTTGCATTGCAGAATTCTGGTTCAGTGATAACACTATCACCACCAAAAGAATTAACACCTGTAATTGATGCCCCCATAATGGGCATAGTTATTTTATGACCAAAGAAATCATAATTTGTATCAGGAGTGTAATCATCACCAATAACTCTCATTTTAAGGTTAAGACGAGCTAAAGCACTGACATTATTTTTAAAAGCTGCTCCAGAGCCTACTCCTCCAAAACCTATTGGAGAACCATAACTGTGACCTTGACATATTTTGTTATCCCCTCCGTCACAAAGTCTATACACTCCACATTTTCCCTTCATTTTTTGCTTAGCAATATCTCTATGTTCCTCAACAGACATTATTATTCCTCTTTTTATCCTATTACTATTGAGTTTCTTTTTATGTAATTTAAATCCTTTTTCTTTTTTCAAAATTATTTACTTTGTTGACTATTTTTCTTATTTTTGTTCTACTAAGGACTTAGTAATAAGCTAACCCTTAAATGAAATTAAAGAAATCCCCCCTGTTGCAACAAAATTTGTTTCTACTTTACCAAACAAAATTGAAGATTTATTAGAACAAATAGATTTTTGAGTTTCCCATTGGTTAAGTCTCAATTTTTCTACCAAGAATTTTTAAATGCAAAGCAACAGCAAACTAGTGAGTGAATTCTGCAGATGAATGATGCCATAGCTTTTGTCCAAACACCTAAGGAAATAGCAAAATTGATGGTTTCACTTATTTCGGAAAACAAAAAAATTCAGAAGAATATCTCTATTCTAGATACAGGTTGCGGTAAAGGGATCTTCCTTAAAGGACTTCAAGAAGTAGGATTTACTAATATTGAAGGAATTGAACTTAGTAAAGACTTGTATAAATTCTGTTTGAAGAAGTTCCCTAATGTTACAATCTACAATGATGATTATTTAGATTGGCTAAGTCTAAAGGAATATGATCTCATAATAGGAAATCCTCCTTATACTCACTATAATTCTCTTCCCCGATTTAGTAGATCGAAAGTTGTAAGAATTGTAGGAAATAAAGAGTCAGATATTTACTATGCATTCATTTTGAAATCTATTGAATTGTTGAAAGAAGGAGGAGAATTAATTTTTATTGTTCCATATAGTTTTTTCTTTAATACTTATGCCAAGGTGATTAGAGAGAAAATAATCGATAATGGCTATCTGGAAACAATCATAGATTTGGATGAAACCAGATTATTTGAAGATGAAAATCCTGAAACACTTATTTTTAAATTTGTTAAGAAATCTTTGGTATCTCAACAGAAAATTAGAATCCTTAGGATAAAAAAGAGAAGTTTCAAGCCAAATGCAATCAATAACAAAGCAGTTGAATCGTTATCAAAAAGCACTGAAAATGAGGTTTTTACTTACTACGAAAGAGAGATGTTTACTCATGAGAGTGAAGTATGGACAACCTATCCTGAGAAGAAAATTTCTGACTTCTATCTTTTGAAGGAAGTATGTTGGATTGGGGTTGGTTTGGTTTCAGGATTTGAACAAGCTTTCGTTCTAGATGAGGAAGAAAAATCTATATTAAATGATGAAGAAAAGGAATTTTTAGTAAAGGTTATCAAATCAAAACATTGTCAAGGATATTGGATAGATGGATTTGAGTATTATTTGTTGATTGATAAAAGGATCAATTCAGAAGCAGAATTGAAGAGCTATCCAACTATTCACAAAAAACTAATCTCGCATAAGGATAGTATGACAGTTAGGTATTTTCCCGCAAGTAACAAATGGTTTCATTGGCAAGCATTAAGGAATTATGAGAAGTTGAAATCCTTTCTTGTTCAACCCAAAATTTTTGTCCCTAGTTTAGATAGAAGTACAGAGAACAGATTCAGTCTATCAGAAGAACCGTATTTACCCTCTGGAGATGTACTTACATTAGTTCCACAGAATAAGGATCCTTTCTTTCTATTAGGTTATCTTAATAGTAAATTCTTTAGGGAATATTACCTCTCTGCTGGTGCTAGAAGAGGTCATAGAATCTCATACACACAGCGAATTATGAGTAATGTGAAAATTCCTGTTTTTGACCAAGAGACAGAAAATAAAATAGCTAAAATAGCAAAGAATATTTTTGACGGAAAGAATAGAGCCAAAAGAAAAGAAATAGATGAAATTATCTCAATCAATCTCCAATAGTTACCTTATTTCAAGTCAGACTAAAGTTTTTAAAGGGGAAGATTCTCATTATAAGGGGCAAGTATGGGGAATCAAAATGGGGGAGCTAACAAAGATTGGCAATATTATGATACTGTTAATTACATTATGTCCCAACAATTTTTTGAGGAACCTCACTTTATTGTAGATAGAAGAGCATCTAAGAAAATTAAGATTAAAAATAGCGGGATTGTTATAGATAAGCTAATAACAATCGTCAGAGAAAATATTGGCCCTTATGATAGAGGTGAAGATGAGGAATTCATCGCCCAACTTGCCTCAAAATTCAATATTCGTGCAAAAGAGATTTTTGAGAGATATGAAAATAAAATGAACAATTTAGAAGATGTTCAGAAACAAGATAAAAATTTCAATCTGATGGTTGCTCTAAGTGTAATTATAGAGTATTTTCAAAAAAGAACAACTGTATCAATCCATAAGCAGCTTAGAGATGACTTGAAAAGCAAGTTCGTTAATAATAGTTTCAAAAAATCTTTAGATTTATTACATCAAACAGCTGATAGTGATTTTTCTTTATTACTAAACATAGGTGTGCTAATGAAATATGCCAGGGTTACTAAAACAGAAATTTCTTCAAAATATTATGATAAAAAATTGAAAGAAGTTTCAAAAAAACTGCTAAAATCTGATTATAATAGTGGTTAAGTTTCAGAAATTCGAAACTATTTTCTTTGAAGGAACATGCAAAAATTAAAAGCCGAACTAAGTCTAATATTTTGAGTGATAAAATAGCACTTTTCTTTGAAGATAGATCTATAGTTTTTCAAATATTATTAAATTAATTTACTTTTTTTAGTTTCAGATAAGCCCCCCCAACAAGTATTTAAGATGTTAAATCAAAATTTGAGAGATTAGTGATTCAAATGGTGGATGAGGAAAGGAAACAACTTGAAGACTTGATTCTTTATCACAAACGCAAATACTACGATGGTGAACCAGAGATTTCTGATGCTCAATATGATAGCCTTGAAGATAGATTAAGAGATATTGATCCTGAAAATCCAGTTTTGTTTATTGTTGGAACTCCTTCAGGAGGTAATGTTACTCATGATCCTCCTATGCTCTCATGTCAAAAAGCTAAAACTGTGGATAAAATAATCTCTTGGTCTGAAAATCGACCAATAATGATGGGTTACAAAATAGATGGTTTATCTTTGAAAATAATTTACCAAGATTCTAAGCTGATTCAAGCTGCTACTAGAGGTTCAGGTACTCTAGGTGACGATGTAACCTTAAATGTACTGAAAATTCAAGCGATTCCTAAAACTATACCATTTGAAGAAAGAGTAGAAATTCGAGGAGAGCTATATATGCGAATCTCTGAATTTAACAGGATAAATGATTCCTTACCTGAAGGAGAGAAATACAGCAACCCTAGAAATCTCGCAGCTGGAACTACTAAACAAAAAGATGCACGCATGATGGAAGGACGGACACTTAATTTCATGGCATTTGAGCTTCTGGGATGGAATGACAAAGCAACTACAGAAGAAAAAGCTTCAACCTTGAAAACCTGGGGATTTGAAACTTCTGATTATCTTACTATTGATTCACCGAATTACGAGGAAGTATCTAAACATTTCAAAAGTGTAGAGAATGAAAGAGATAGTCTAGACTTTGAAATTGATGGGGTTGTTTTCAAATACAACTTAGCTTCAGATAGAGAAGAAGTTGGAGCAACAGATCATCATCCCCGATGGCAAATAGCCTTGAAATTTGAAAGTAAAGGAAAATCTACAAGATTAAATGCGATAACTTGGCAGGTTGGAAGAACATCTGTAATAACTCCTGTTGCTGAGTTGGAACCTGTGGAAGTATCAGGAGCTGTGATTAGTCGAGCTACTTTGCACAATGCTGATTTCCTGATTAACCTAGATGCTCAACCTGGAGATTTTGTTTATGTTGAAAGATCTGGAGAAGTAATTCCAAAAATTATCAGTGTTACTGCGAAAAATTCTACAGGGAAAGTGGATCTACCAAATCAATGTCCATCTTGTGGATCTAAAACTGTGAAATCTGGAGTAAATCTTCTCTGTACAGGTGATTCATGTCGGGGAAGAGATATACAAGAGATTAGTTCTTGGATTAGAAAAACTGGTATAGATGGAATTGGTGGTAGAAGCTTAGAAAAACTCTACGATACAGGTTTGGTTAAACACTATTCTGATCTTTATTCTCTTACAGAAGACCAATTAGTTAATCTGCTAGGGAGAAATGGAACAAAAATCTTAGCTTCTATAGATGGAACAAGAGAGCTACCTTTTAGAACATTTCTAGCAGGTTTGGGTATAGAGAAATTGGGAAGAACCATGGGGAAGAAACTAGCTAACTCCTTTAATAATCTTGATGAACTCAAAGAAGCTTCCATGGAGGAGTTGATGAAATTAGAAGGAATATCCGATATCACAGCAAGTTTTATTCATAGTGGAATCAGACAAACTGAAAGATACAGCAGATTGTTCAAATATGGTTTGAAAATTATCTATCCTGAGAGGAAGGATTCACAAATCACTAATCAAAGAGAAACACAACAGGTGATTTCATTGAAAATATATGTTACAGGAAAAGTAGAAGAATACACAAAAAATGAATTAAAAGAACTATTAGAGAAAAAAGGAATAGCTTGGGGTTCAGGCGTTACTAAGACCTTAGACTATTTGGTACTTGCAGAGAAACCAGGAATAAAAAGACAAGAACAAGCTGAGGCTCTGGGAGTAAAAATGATCGGATGGGAAGAATTCTATTCAAAATATGTCGAATAATCTGCCCTTTTTTTTATTTTATTTTACCCTTTTTCATAATTTCATAGTAACTGTAATTCCATCTCTTATAGGTAGAATAGTTGATAGAACTCTTTTATCTGTAAAAGCTAATCTGTTATACTCTCTTGAACCTGCCGTTTGATAATCCTTCTTTCGCTTTTTAGCAACTTTTCCATACCACAAGGTATTATCGGTGATTAATATTCCTCCTTTTCTAAGTTTAGGAATTGCTTTCTCGAAAACTTCTGGATAATCTTCTTTTTCTACATCATTAAAAATGATATCAAATTCCCCCTCAATTTCATCTAGAATTTTGATTGCATCTCCAATTCTAAAATCAATCTTTGTTTTAACACCAGCTTTTTTGAAATATTTCTCAGCAAGCTGTTTGTTCTCTTCCATAAAATCTGTACAAACTATCTCAGTTGTAGAATCCATCTTTTCTGAAAACCATAAAGCAGAATAACCAAAACCAGAACCTAATTCAAGAATCCTTTTAGCTTGTATCAATCTTGAATATTGATTTAACAATGCACCAACCAGTGGTTCAATTATAGGAAAATCTATACTTGCTGCATAATCTTCTACTTCTATGTATATTGAAGCACGATTTTTCAGAAGATCAGTCATATACTTCTCCACTTTGGGATTAGTAATTTTCATGATTTAACATTCATTCAAATAGATAAAAATACTAACTTCTTCCAAAAATATACATAATTATGAAATCAAAGAAACTTGGAAAAAGAAATAGGTTTATAATGTCTCTAAATTACGTTTATTCGGTAACACAATGAGTTTCACTGATATCAAAATTCCTGGGGAAGTAGTAACTGTCGAAGGTGAAAAAAAGGCAAATGAAATCATTATGCTGGCCTTAAGTACATGTCAATGGTGTAAAAAGGGTAAAAAGTGGTTGAAAGATAACAACTATACTTACAGTTATCTTGACATCGATAAGGTTCCTTTTGAAGAAAAAAGAGAATTCAAAAGAGCTGTCAGTAAGCATTTCAATGCGATGGTTAGATATCCTTTCTTAATCGTTGATGGAGATAAATTCTACGCGGGTTTTAATATAGAAAATTGGAAAGAACTGTTTCTCGAAGAGGTTGATATTCATGAAAGAGAAAACTATAGATGACGTAACTAAATACGTAAAACAAGTTGCTCAGAAGAGAAACTGGATTCTACATCCAAATGACGACGGAACACTAGATATGCTTATTGAAGGATTAAAAGACTATTTTAATAGAGTAGGGTACTTCAACTGTCCTTGCAGAGATTCTTTTGAAGATATGAAATCTGACAGAGATATTATTTGTCCTTGTGATTATGCTCAGCCTGACATAGATGAATTTGGACGTTGCTACTGTGCTTTATATTTTGACCCTAATTATGCTTTTGATTCTGAAATCGAAATGATCCCTGAAAGAAGACCTGAAGAGAAGTGGTAAATGCTTTATTTCCGCTCTAAATTATTCAAGAGCGTTTTTTTGCTTTTTGTTAGTCAATAAACTTAATAAATAAGTGATAAAGATTTACTTTGAAGGAAATGGATAAGATAGGCAACTATACAACTAAGCCATTTAAACGTAAATTACAAGTTGAAGCTACGCAATTCTCTCGAAAAAGATACTATATGACTGGTTTAATGGAATTAGATATAACTGATGCTAGAAAAATATTTGCTTGTTATAAAAGTCAACACGGTGTTAATCTTTCATTTACTGCATGGGTGGCAAAATGTGTTGCTACTGCTGCTAGTGAAAATAAAGAAGTTCATTCTTCCAAAAAAGGTAAAAAAATTATTTTCTTCGAGGATGTAGATATTTCGATTCCAATAGAGAAAATTATTGATGGTGAACCCTTTCCATCCTTATTAGTTGTTAGAAAGACTAATGAAAAGAGTCTTCAAGAAATACATGACGAAATAAGAGCAGCTCAATATCCAGACAAAGAGGATATACTAACTAGCATATCTAAGAAACAACTAGACATGCTCTTTTCTTTACCACGATTTATTCGTGATCTCATTTTTTGGAGACGATTACGTAAAAATCCTTTTTATTTGAAAAAACTTAATGGAACAGTTCAGCTTAATCCACTTGGTATGTTTGCAAAAGGCATTGGTGGATGGGCAATTAATCTTGGACATCATCCTCTAATTGTAGTTGTTGGTGGAATATCAGAACAACCTCGTTTAATTGATGGTAATCTTGAAAACAGAGAATTCCTGAATGTAGCCTTAAAAATAGATCACATAATTACTGATGGAGCTCCTGCTACTAGGTTTGCTAGAAAGCTAGCTGATCTTCTACAAACTGCTGGATTTCTAGAAGATTTCTGTAATGAATAAAATAAAGATAATTTTGAAAAGAAAAAAAATGTAAGTTTTGGGAATTTTATAACTTGCTACCACAGGATGTACAAAACTTGGCATCTAAAACTTCATTAAACCCGCAATTTGGGCATACTTTTAGACCTTGTGGAGTTTGATTAAAAGCATAAGGAGGCTGTTCTGCGGTTTGATATGTTTGTTGTGGTTCGTATGTTCTTTGAGGTTGATAAGTTTGATACTGTTGTTGCTGTTGATAATATCCTGGTTCAGATTGCATCTGATGTCTTCGTCTTCTTCTGAAAACAATAGTACCAATTATAATAACAAGAATTCCTATACCAATTAAGTAATAGATCCAGTCTCCAGGTTCTAGTCCTGTACCTCCAGATTCATCATAACTTTGAGTAGCAGAAATTGTATAGGAAACAGTTGATAAACCGAAATTGATAATCACAAAATCATAGCTTCCTGAATCTAATATCTCTGTAATAGTAGTAGATGTTACATCTGAGCTATATGCATGCCAATATGGTTCGGATCCACCATCATTCCATTCTTCAAAATCTCCACCTCCACATATTGCTACATCTATATTATCCGAAGCGGTAACAGTAACTCGAACAGTTGTCGAGGATTGAGAAATTGTTCTAGTATATAGAACAAAATATCCAGAAGGTAATGTATCAGAATCGGTAAATAGATCAGCTGTAGTTGTTTCAGCATTTGCAAGCATTGAGTAAGAGAAACATAAAATAACCACAAAGACTATAGTTTTCACTTTCATTAGATAACCTCTTTTATTGTCTTGATATAGAAAAGAGACACTATTAAAACATTACTCAAAAGTAAAAAAAAGAAGTGGAGATTTAACCACTTATAGTGTGACCATCTATAGTCAAAGTAGAACTTTCTAAAGGAAAAGGCAAATCAACAGGATCTGAACCTATATGCTGAATTTTCATCAATGATTCAAAGAAGTTACCTGCGATACTTACTGGTTTAAGAGGATGCACAATTTCTCCTTTTTCAACTAAATATGCATTGGTTGCAGTTATAGAGAAATCTCCTGTAATCATATTTGAATGTCCCATACCCATTGGAAAACCTTCAATGAAAATAGCTTTATCATAAGCTGCAATTTGTTCGTTTAAGTTTTTAGTACCAGGCTGTAGAACAAGTTTGTTAGGTGATATTGCTGGCATATTTTCATAACGTGTTGGTTCATTTCTTTGAGCATTTCCAGTACTTTTAGTTCCGAAAATAGGTCCATAGAAATTGTCAAACAGAAAGCTCTTTAGAACACCATCTTTTACGATTTCAGTCTTACCTATAGTTGTCCCTTCAGCATCAATAGCCTCAGAAGAAATTTTTGTTGGAATAGTTCCATCATCATTCAATTGGAAATCTTTGGATGCAATTTGTTCATTCAATTTATGCATCAAAGGATTCTGTCTTTCAACAACAGTACCTCCATTAAGTCCTACTTGAAAAGTTGTACTTAATAGCATTGAAGCAGTTAAGGGTTCCCAGATTGTGGGGATTTTAAGAGATTCTCCTAGAGGTTTTGAACCTAAGTGTTTGAATGATTTGTTAATAGCATTAGTTCCTAATCCACTTAAATCTTGTATAGTTCTACCAACTTTGAAGTCAAAAGCTGTTGAACGTTCTCCTTGGCCCATTGCAACAGAGTACACTGTACCATAATGAGCTGTATTAAGAGAGGAGACAAGACATCCTTCAGTTGTTGCAACAGCGAAACCACCCCATTGAGTGCCCACTTCGATATCTGCACCAACTAACCTTTGATCGTCAATATCTGTTTCTTTAACTAAACCAACTAAATGGTCAACAAGAGTTTCAGAGTCAAGTTCAGTAATATTTGTATCTAAAATTCCTTCTTTTCCAGGTTTGCTTTCAGAAATAAAACCAGAAAATCGAGGATCTTCAGGTCGGTTTTTAGCAATCTTATGCGCATTAACCAAAGTCGATTTAATGGAATCAGCTGCAAATCCAGCACATGTAGCAAAACCAACTTTTTTACCTTCAGCAACACGGATACCAATTCCCTGAAGCATACCATCTCGGCATTCAGTTTTCCCTTTAGAATATTTAACTTCGGTCAGAGAATTCTTGATGATATAAGCTTCAGCTGTTTGAATACTCATATCTTTTGCATACTTTAGAGCTAAATCAGCTACTTCAAGTATTTCAGAACGTAATTTTTCTAGTACCATTTTATTCGCCCCCAACTAGCACTTCATCGACAACGATGCTAGGACCACCGAGTCCAACTGGTAATGGGTATTGACCACCTTTACCACATCCACCAAAGTACGAAGTAAAGAGATCCATTTCTTTTCCCACACCACTAATTTGGTTGATGAAATCTAAAATCTGACCAGATAATGCTGCATCTTTTATTGGTGTTGTAATTTCTCCTTTTTCTATTAGGTAGCCTCTGCTGCATTTGAATAAGAACGCTCCATCTAAGCCAGCTTGACCGCCAGATGTACCAGCTGCATAGATACCGTCACCAACTATTTCAACTGATTCTTCAATACTTAGATCTCCTGGTTTGAAGTATGTATTTTTCATCCTTGGGATACTTGGGTACATGAATGTAATTGCCCTACTATTACCTGTTGTTTCAGTGTTCATTTTGTTTGCTGTACTTCTATCGTGAAGATATCCTACAAGCATTCCTTTGTCCATCAAAACAGTCTTTCCTGTTTTAGTACCTTGATCATCATAAGGTAAGAAGAATCCTCCATATTCAGTGATACCTTCATCAATAATGGTAGCATGTTCACTTCCTAATTGTTCTCCAACTCTATCTGAAATGGGAGACATCCCAGTTATAACAAAGTCAGATTCAGACAAGTGACCAAAACTTTCATGAGCTAAAACACCGGCCATTCTCGGTCCAACAAGGGCTCTTTGTTTTCCACCCGGTGCTGCTACTGCTTCAGTTTGTTCTTTGCAGTATGTTCCAGCATTAGTTCCAATAGTTTCAGGATCTTTTCCTTTTAGTTTGAAAAATTCCATTCCTTGTGATTGCCCTTCTCCATCTGAACCTCTTGCTTGAGTTGTTTCTGTCATTGCTATTGCTGCAATTCGTATATCAAACAAAAGAGGAGTCCAGTAGATTTCAGATTGTTCTGAGTTTACAAATAATTTATTTCCCCAGAGTTCTCCCCATAATCCTACGGTAGACTGGGTATCAACTTGTTCTTTTGCACAAGCTACTCCTCGTTTTAACATTTCTAGTTTTTCTTCAAATTCAACATCCTTTGGATGTATTTTCACTTTATGTTCAATAGAGTCCTTAATGGTAGGTCTATCTGTATATTTATGCTTGAATGTTAAAAGGGATTCAGTAGATTTAGCTATTCCTAAAGCTCTTTTTGTTGTTTCCTTCAAAGCATCAGTTTCTAGTATTGGTGTAAAGGAATAACCAGGCGACCCATTAATGTAGGTCATAATTCCTATTCCTCTACGTTGCTTTGTGGATGATTCTTTGACTTGTTCATTTGTATAATTAATAGTTGTTAGAGTCAAGTCATCATACCTTGCTTCAACAAAATCAGCTCCAAGTTTATGACCATGATCTACTGCTTTATGTAAAAGATCTAAGACATAATCTTTCTCCAATTTTTTTCACCTTTTTGGTTAAAATATATTTTGAATTGTTGTAAAAATCATAGGGTAATTTATAAAAGTATACAATCTTTAGCTTCTTCATAAATAATAAAACGGTTTCAGTTTCTATTAATAGTAAAAGTGAAACAACAACATTTATCTATTTACTCAAGCAAATCAAAAAGTTGAATATAATGAAGAAACTTGCAGACAAGAGAAAGAAATTTAGGATGTCTTTTGTTGATATGCATTTCATTTCCAAAATTATTCTGCTTCTCTGCATTCCCTTTATATGTGTTATAGCTTTATTATCAGCATTAGAAGAATGGTTTCATCTAGATTTCTTTGGTAATCTAGGATTTTGGTTTTGGTCAATTGTTATAGGTACTTCAGTAGTAATAGTTTTTAATTTAGGTATAGAATATTCAAGACAGAAGAAATTGCTTAAAGAAAGACATACGTATTCTACTGAAGAAGAAGTTAATGAATCTCTCGAAAAAGAAGTTCAACTTTCTTCAGAACAGATTGCACAGAGCAATCTTAAGGACAAATGCAGCGTTTGTATGGATTCTATAGGTGAAGGAGACAAATATATAACATGTCCATCATGCAAAATTCCAGCTCATAAATCTCATTTAGTTGAATGGTTAAAAATCAAATCAGTTTGCCCAAACTGCAATAAAAAAATACAAGAGATATAAAAAGAAAAAAAAGGAAAAAAGCATTTCTAGTCTGAAATTGTATGCTTATTATATGTAATCGCTGGGGCATCTATTGGCCATCCAGATACTTCTCTATCAGAACCTATTGTTCTAATATCATTGAGTGTTTCGAAGTAATTTCCAGCAATACTAATATTCTTCAACGGATGAACAACTTCTCCTTTCTCAATCAAGAAAGCATCATTGGTAGTGATACTGAAATCACCTGTTATCTGATTTGCAGTGAATAAACCAATAGGAGTACCTGTGATTAGAATTCCTTTATCAATTTCACCAATTTGTTGATCTAAATTCTTTCCAACTTCTTTAATTAACAATTTATTAGGTCCAACATTTGGTACATTTTCATAAGGAATTCCACCAAAGAAACCTCCTCTAGAAGCATTCCCAGTTGTTGCTTGATCTGCTGCTTCTCCAAACATTTTATCGAAGAGGAAAGTTTTCAATAGACCATTTTCAATAATGGTTGTAGTTTGTTTAGGAGAACCTTCAGAATCGATTGCTCTACCTGCTTCTGATTCTAGTTCTTGCCCATCATCTATTAATGTTAATTCTTTAACAGCTACCTGTTGGTTGAGTTTCTCTCCCCAAGGATTGCTTTTTTCAACAAAGGAGGATCCAGATACACAATTGATAAATGAGAAGCCTAAAAATGCAGCGGATTCACGTGGTTCCCATACTGTTGGTAGGACTTCTGAACCTCCAAAAGCTTTAGAACCAAGAGAGTTTAATGCTTTTTTCAATCCATTTGAACTGATTCCTTCTACAGATTTAATCTCTCGACCTTGAACAAAATCTCCAGCTGTTTTTCTATCTCCAGCTTCAGTTACTACGAAATAGCTGTTTGCAGCATAACTGGTTATTAACGATGAAGCTAAACAGTCTTCAGTTGTAGATACAGCATAACCTCCAAATGAGAAATTGACTGTATAACTGTCTGAGACAATTCTTGTATCACTTAGATCTATTTCTTGACTCATTAAATTACATGTCTCAATCATCGAATCTGAATCAAGATGTAGTATCTCAGGATCAAGGATACCTTCTTTAGCTACATTTGTACCAGCTACAAATCCATTAAACATGGGATTCTCAGGACTGACTATAGCAATACTATGTGCATGTTTAAGGGTAGATTTTATTGTTTCTTTTTCGAAACCTGTACAACTAGCAAAACCTACTTGTTTCCCTATTGCAACTCTAAGCCCTATACCTTGGGTCAATCCATCTCTACTGTCTATCTTGCCTTTATTATCAGTTAAATTGGTGTTTGAGAGATTATAGACATAAGCTTCAGCTGCTGGGATATTTAGATCCTTAGCATATTTAATTGTTTGATCAGCTATGTTAAGTATCTTATCTCTAATTTCATCTAAAGTCATTATTGGGCACCCCCAACTAGCACCTGATCCATAATCATGTCAGGACCGCCGAATCCAACTGGAAGACCACTTTGGCCTCCCTTACCACATCCACCGAAATAACCTGTTTTAATGGTAACTTCTTTAGTTCCACCTTCAACATATTTCAGTAGATCTAGAATATTTCCAGAAAGAGCTGTGTTCTTAATTGGTTTAGTTATTTCTCCATTTTCGATCAGATATCCTCTACTGCAATTGAACATGAAATTACCATCAAGCCCAACTTGACCTCCTGACATATCAACTGCATAAACACCTGTATTTACATGTTCGACAGCTTCTTCGAAAGTTAAATCTCCTTTCTCAAAATAGGTGTTCTTCATCCTAACTATTGGATTAAACATGAAATTGATTGCTCTACTGTTACCAGTTAACTCAGAGTTCATTTTCTTAGCTGTTCCTCTGTTATGCAAGTATCCTTTAAGTATACCTTTCTCAAGAAGTACTGTTCTTCCAGTTTTTATTCCTTGGTCGTCATAAGGCAGATACAGTCCTCCATAAGGAGAAACTCCTTCATCAATTATGGTAACATGTTCACTACCTAGTTCTTCACCAACTCTATCTGCAATTGGAGATTGTCCTGTAACAACGAAATCTGCTTCTGATAAATGACCAAAACTTTCGTGCACTACGACTCCACCCATTTGAGGTGAAACTAAAGTCTTTGTTTTTCCAGAAGGTGCAGCTACTGCTTCTAATTGTTCCTTGCAATATGTTCCTGCATTAGTTCCCGTTATTTCAGGAGTTGTTTCTTTTTCTTCGAAGAATTCCAAACCTGTTGAAGCTCCCCATCCTGTGAAAGCTTGGGATTGTTTTCCTTCACTTATTACAACTCCACCCATCCTGATATCAACCATAAGAGGAACCCAATAAAGCTCAGTTCCTTCAGAATTAACTAGGTATTTCTCTCCATAGATTTCTCCGTACAAACCTATGGTTGTAGTAACTTCAAGTTGTTCTTTGACAGCTGTTACTCCACGTTTAAGCATATCTAGCTTATCTGCAAACTCAAAATCTTTGGGGTGTTTTTTTACTTTTACTTCAATCTTTTCTTTGATAGCAGGTATTGAATCAAAGTCTAATTTGATTTTGTTTCGACTGTCAGTAGATTTTGCTAGTTTCGCTGCTCTAATAGTTGCTTCTTTTACACCTTCTAAAGTTAACTCTGGTGTGTAAGAATAACCAGGCGTTCCTTGATAGTATGCCATTATACCTATGCCTTTTCTGCTGAGAGATGATGATTGCTTAATAATTTCATTTGTGTAGTTGATAGTTGTTAAATTAAGATTATCGTATCTAGCTTCAATAAAGTTGACTCCTAGATTTTCTCCCTTCTCAACAGCTTTATGCAATAGGTCTTGAATATTTCCATTTTCCATTTAATTACACCTGTTGTAAAATATGTATTTCAAACGGATGTGGATTTGGATATTTATAAATAATTTCTAATATCCTCAACGAAAACTTCATGCATGATTGAAGAAACCAACTGATATACCGCCTTTAAACTAGCTATAGAGCTTTTTGTTTCATGTAATTGTTGATTTTTTCACTTTTTTTATTTGATTTGCTTAAAGGAAAATTTACTTATATACCAATTATTTGGTTAAACTAATGCTCAACATAAAGATATCACTTGTAACTTCCACAGGGATGTTGTTAGCTTCAAAACCTGAAGTTGTTGATGATACCAGTCAAATTTTAGCAACAGGTTTGGTGACAGCTTTAATTTCTTTTTCTAAAGAAGTTCACCATAGAGAATTGCAATCGATATCTTATCACGATAGAACTGTCTCCTTTATCAGAGTTCATGATTTTGTTCTAATTCTTGAAACCATCGATGAAGAATCTACGCTGACTGAAGATACTTTAAAACAGTTGTTAGAGAAATTTAGTACATGTACAGGTCCTCTATTAGAGGGGGCCGATCCAGACAGAATCACAGAAGGAGAAGCATCGATAATCTTAGATAGATGTTTGAAAGATATTCAAGCATTAGATATCTCAATCTCAGAAAGACCTTTAAAATCAGCAGAAATTGCTCATTTTACTCTAGTTCATTCTGATGAAAGTTTAAAGATAAAGGACAAAGTAGGTTCAGGGAAACATATTCCTAAGATAGCATCGATGTTAAATGCTCTTAAAGTTAATAAGAAATTTCAAGGAAATATAACTGGAATTCTAACTTTTATAGAGAATGAAAAAAGTTTAACCTACACCATTATTGATACCGATGGTGAAAAATCTAGAGTTGGTATTCTAAAATTTCCTCAAAGTTTGAAACAAGTTCTTTTTAGGTTATATGATCTTATGAACAATCATCTTACAATGTTGGATGACAAAAAGGAAAACTTCAGCATGGAAGAGATTCTTCATAAAATTATGGAAACTGAAGATCTTGGAAATAGATTATCAAGAATCAATATGGAAGATCTTTCACCAACCTTCTTAGATAGAACTGTAAGTCGGAATCTTGACAAAGCAATTTACTCTGCTCTACTAGGTAATCCAGTTTATGTAATTGGAGACAAACCTACTGTTAAGCTAGTGATTGATTCAATGTCTATATTTACTCAACATTTACAGACTTTTGTCAGCCTTTGGACTGCTGAAGAGGATATAATTACAGATAGTAGATGTGACCTAGATGCAAGATTTTGTGGTATGTCCTTAACTGTTTATAAAAAACTTGTTGAGAAAAAACTAATTTCTGAAACTGATACTTGTATCAATCTAGAGACATCAAAGGTTTCTGGAGAAAAATCCAGTAAGCATTTTAAGAGATTATTTGATATAATTAAGAAACTATCTGTTATTGAGGTAGTAACCAAAATTGCTAATGATTTGGAAAAATTAGCTGAGTTATCTTTAGATTTAACAGCATTAGCATTGTTAGATAAAGACGAAGCTAAAACTAAATTGAAAAATATTTCTTCATCAACAGGTTATGCTACAAGCTTCTTCAGAAAAGCTTTAGAACTAGCTGTTAAACGAAATTCATTGTTGGATTACTTACTTTGAAATCATATTTTTCATTTATTTTTTCTCTCTAGCTAGGTATCTATATCTATATCTCTCTTGAAAATTAAGTTTCTTGTACAATTTAACAGCTGGTAAATTGTTAGCTTCAACTTAAAGGTACATTGTTTGTAATTTGCTCTTATGCGCATATGACATCATTATTCGCATAATGAACTCTCCGATACCTTGTCTTCTGTAATCTAAATGAACAACCAAATCAAAGATTCCAATGTAAGGTTTTTCAATGACTCCTAGGACGATTCCAACAGGGTGGTTATCTTTCATCAATAAACAAGTTATTTTTTCATTAGAAGTTCTTGAGATAATTTTCCTAAATCCTTCAAGTTTCGAGGAATCAATATCTGTTAGTCTTTTTAGAACTTGATACCACTTTATATCTACATCATGTTCAATTATAAAATCAAATCTATCCTTATTAGGTGAGAAGTTGTCTTGTCCTATTTCAGTACTCATAATTATAGTTTCATCAGTCATCAGAAACTCTGAATTTTGTAAATACTCTAATAAGTTAGGAGGTTCAAAGTAATCAGAAATCTGGAATTAAAGGAAGATTGTTATCTTTGTATGATGAGTTTATGTCATCTTGGCATATTAGCCAAGCATAATCGAACGTCTTTTGGAGAGGTCATTGTGGGTCAACACTCGCTCTACGTGGATACATCACGTATCCTCCTACCCCGTTCGCACACCGTTTAGGCAATGCTTTCGGATCGCTTTTGACTAAAATATTATATGCAGCATTGACATCAGCATTGATTAGATGGCCTTGAGCAGAACGAAATAAACCTCGTTCTATTCTTCGTCCAACATACTTTATTCGTTTCTTGGGAAACTCATTATCTAGAAAACTGCTTTTAGAAGTATACTTTTCGGGTATAAGCTCAACCTTTATCCCATGTTCAGCTGCTTTGTATTTCAGCTGGTTGATGATTTTCATGAAGGGAATAGCTACAAACATCTGGGTGATCTTTTTCCAGAAATGGACATTCTGTTTCCATTTCGCATTGTAGCCGATAATGACTTCATGTAAGTTCCGTTCCACCCACAAGTCTACTAGATACTTGGTGAGTTTGTGAATAGCATCTTTGAGCTTCTTTCGCCACTTCTCGCGAAGATGATAATAAGCTGGACCATAGCTGAGTTTATTCCTTTTTTTCAATTGGTTTCTTTGTTGTTGCACATATTGTAATCTTAATTGTGTTTGCTTTTTCAAATAATACTGGATAATACTTCTGATTCCTCTCCCGTGATCCTTGAT
>JAAFKI010000055.1 GCA_021399345.1 Candidatus Heimdallarchaeota archaeon | reverse complement strand
GAGTGGTTCATTGATTTACCAGAAACAACCTCTATATTCAGGGCAAGTAATCAATCCTTTAACTTTAATTTTGAATTAGATATTACTTCAGATACTATAGGTTTCATAAATTATCCACCGAATTATAGGATGAATACAACATCTTTAGATGGTGTACTATTACAAACAAGTCAAAGAATAAAATTGAATTTTACAGCAGATGAAGGTGGTGATCACTGGTTACTACTACAGATAAAATTTGCTGATGATCTGATTTTTGACTACAGTCTCTTGTTAACTTTCACAAAATTAATTCACATATCAACTGAACCAACAAATCCTGAGATAACTCAACTTGTAGACACTCATTTAGTTCTTACTGTAATCTGTGAGGATGAAACAGGCATAAGTATTGCTGGAGCTGATGTCAATATCTTTATTGATGGTGGAATGGAAATACATAAGGTTACAGACACTGGTGGCTTTACAACAGCTTACATTTCGATTGAAAATCTTATGTTATTTTATACCATAACTAATGATGGAACTTCAAGTTTCAACACATCGATTATCATTTCAGTTTACAAAGCTGGATACCTTATGCGTGAAATTGTAAAAGATGTAAATATCAAATTGAATGAGTTGGTTTTAGATTTGAGTCCTGCTCCTGAAGGCAAAGAAGGAGATGACTTAACTCTCTATTTAGGTGTAGATGCAAGGATTGAAGCACCTCTTTTTGATATAGAAGCTACAATAGCTATCGATAATGAATCCTTCACAGATCCAGACGGATTTACTACATTTACATTACCTGATACTATAGTAATAGGCAAAGAATACTTGAAAGCAGGAGAATGGGTCAATGTCACAGTAACTATGGATGTACCAGGAATGTCTATCCATGTATTAGAATTTAAGATATATACTGTACCAATGAAAACTCTTGAGAGAGTTTACTATTGGATTGAAGTAGCTTTTCAATCAGATCTCGTCAAGGTTTTAGGTTCTTTGAGTATAATCTGGGCTCTCCTTTGGAAACAAATTTCATTACGTTTCTTGAAAAGACTTCGCAGGTGTCCCTATTGTGGTGATATAACAAAAAGAAAGTTTCCTTATTGCAAAAACTGTGGTCTAAAAGATATGACTCAAGAATATAAGAAAGAAGTTGATGATGAACGTAAAGAGCCAAGAATTCTAAGAAACGAGCGTGCATTGTTCAAAAGAAAACCTGTTACTGAGGAACCTCGAGTAGTTGAAGAATCTCAAGTGGTCGAAGAGCCCCAAGTAGTCGAAGAACCAACTTATTCACAAGATGGATTTAATGCGCAAGATCAATCTTCTTCAAGATTTGATGAACCAGAAGATAGTTCTGATACTAGTAACGACAATGAGTATCAGTTCTAACTCTTTCTCTTCTTTTTTTCTTAAATTTCCTTTACTAATTTTGTGATTTCTTCTCTACATGGAGCAGGAAAGATAAGCAAATTGTTGTATTTTGGTTTTGTCAAACTTGCTACAACATCAGAAACTTCTGATAACTGTTTTAACTGTCCGTTTTTCATTTTGATCATTATTGCATTTCTATTAGATTCATCATAATGAGTATAATATCGACTGCTAAACTGATCTATATCCCAGCTGACAGTAGGATAATCATACTTCCTCACAATGAAATTAATCTTATCTTTGTTTTCCATAACCTGAGAAGCCATATCTTCAGTTAATGGAATGCTTTTGTACAAATTACGCTTGAGTATTTCATTGGCTAGCTTCTTGATAAATGGGTTATTCTCTTCTTTTTGAGCAGAATAGTG
>JAAFKI010000054.1 GCA_021399345.1 Candidatus Heimdallarchaeota archaeon | reverse complement strand
GAGTGGTTCATTGATTTACCAGAAACAACCTCTATATTCAGGGCAAGTAATCAATCCTTTAACTTTAATTTTGAATTAGATATCACTTCGAATACTATAGGTTTCATAAATTTTCCACAGAATTATAGGATGAATACAACATCTTTGGATGGGGTACTATTACAAACAAGTCAAAGAATAAAACTGAATTTTACAGCAGATGAAGGTGGTGATCACTGGTTACTACTACAGATAAAATTTGCCAATTATCTGGTTTTTGACTTCAATCTCTTGTTAACTTTCACCAAATTAATTCACATATCAACTGAACCAACAAATCCTGAAATAACTCAACTTGTTGACACTCATTTAGTTCTTACAGTAATCTGTGAGGATGAAACAGGCACTGGTATTGCTGGAGCTGATGTTAATATCTTCATTGATGGTGGAATGGAAATACATAAGGTTACAGACACCGGTGGTTTTACAACAGCTTACATTTCGATTGAAAATCTTATGTTATTTTATGCCATAACTGATGATGGAACTTCAAGTTATAACACATCGATTATTATCTCAGTTTACAAAGATGGATACCTTACGCGTGATATTATTAAAGACGTAAATATCAAATTGAATGAGTTAGTTCTAGATTTGAATCCTGCTCCTGAAGGCAAAGAAGGAGATGACTTAACTATCTATTTAGGTGTAGAAACTAGAATCGAAGCTCCTCTCTTTAACTTAGATGCTACCATAACAATCGATAACGAGACTTTCACTGATTCAAACGATCTTACTACATTTGAGTTACCAGCTACGATCGTAATCGGTAAAGATTACTTGAAAGCAGGAGAAACTGTTGTGGTTGAAGTTACAATTGATGTACCAGGAATGTCTATCCATGTATTAGGTTTTGAGATTTATACTGTACCAATGAAAACTCTTGAGAGAGTTTACTATTGGATTGAAGTGGCGTTTTCCTCAGATCTCGTCAAGGTTTTAGGTTCTTTGAGTATACTCTGGGCTCTACTTTGGAAACAGATCTCCTTACGGTTCTTGAGAAGACTTCGCAGGTGTCCCTATTGTGGAGACATAACAAAAAGTAAGTTTCCTTACTGCAAAAACTGTGGTCTAAAAGATATGACTCAAGACTATAAGAAGGAAGTTGAGGATGAACGTAAAGAACCAAGAATTATACAAAACGAACGTGCATTATTCAAAAGAAAATCAGTGGTTGAAGAACCTCAAGTAGTCCAAGAACCTCAAGTAGTTGAAGAATCTCCCGAAGTTGAGGAGTTCCCGGTGGCTGAAGAGTCTCCCGTGGTAGAAGAACCTCAAGCAGATGATGAATCAACTTATACACAAGATGGATTTGATGCACAAGATCAATCTTTTACAAGATTTGAAGAACCAGAAGATAGCACTGATACTACTAACGACAATGAATATCAGTTCTAACTCTTTTTCCTCTTTTTTTCTTAAATTTCCTTTACTAATTTTGTGATTTCTTCTCTACATGGAGCAGGGAAAATAAGTAGATTGTTGTATTTTGGTTTTGTCAGACTAGCTACAACATCAGAAACTTCTGACAGCTGTTTTAACTGCCCGTTTTTCATTTTAATCATTATTGCATTTCTATTAGATTCATCATAGTGAGTATAATATCGACTGCTAAATTGATCTATATCCCAGCTGACAGTAGGATAACCGTACTTTCTTACAATGAAATTAATCTTATCTTTGTTTTCCATAACCTGAGAAGCCATATCTTCAGTTAATGGAATACTTTTGTACAAATTACGCTTGAGTATTTCATTGGCTAGCTTCTTGATAAATGGGTTATTCTCTTCTTTTTGAGCAGAATAGTG
>JAAFKI010000053.1 GCA_021399345.1 Candidatus Heimdallarchaeota archaeon | reverse complement strand
TACACCAGTTTTTACTGCTGTTTCTTCTATGTTTAGTTTACCCTCTATATTCTTCAGTCTTGTACTTATTTCTTCAAGTAAACTAATCATTTTTTCGAAGTGTTTTTCCGACATCAAGAATACAGTAATATAAAGAATATATAAATATATCGGAATTTTGATATTTTAAGTAGAACGGAAGTACAAAGGGTAAAAACAACCGCGAGAGAAAGATTTATTAACATCTCACAATAATGATATCTTGATACAAATGAAAATAAACGGAATAATTTTTTGCACAATTGTGCTGGTAGGTTTATTCACACCTATCATGCATGTAATTAGTAAAACTGAGAGTTTTTCACCAGTTATAAATCAGTTAAGTCTTGAAACAACAAGTCCTTTAGATAATGTCTCAATTGAGATGATAACAGACTTGCAGTCCTACCGTTCGGATAACATTCCAAGTACTCTACCTGGAGATTCTTTTAGTGTTTGTTTTAATGTAACAAATAATTCGGACCAAGAGCTTGATCTTCTGGAATTTTATGCCCAAACAAACGACTTTGGAACAATACAAAATCCGTCTGATTCTACTAAAGATTATCTTGAAATAGGAGAATCATGGATTACCAACGAACACTCAATCCTTACAGAATCCACTGCAGAAGTTTCTTCTGCTCTAGATTTGGCCATCGTTCTTGATCAGTCTGGTTCTATGGGAGATGAAATCGAAACTTTAACTAGCGAATTAATCAGAGTTATTGATGAAATCGATTTAGAAGTTCCTGATCTCCGAGTAGGTTTGGTTCTCTTTGGGGGCAATCCTGATTATAATCCCTATCTAGAAGATAGCTTGATCTTTCCCCTCACTTTCGATGTTGAAGATATTGTTAGTGTGTTAGCTCAAACTGCAGCTAATGGTGGTACTGAACCTTGGGGTGACGCATTATATGCTACTAAGATGAATCTTGATTGGCGTACTGATGCAGTTAAATTGGTAGTGTTAATTACTGATGAAGTAGATAATGGTGGAACTGTCATTAGATCAACTTCTCAACTAAACGATATCTATCAACAATATGCAGTTGAAGGGTTTATACTTTGTACTATTGCAGCTACTGGTTCGAGTAATCAGGTTTTTGACCAGTTACGTCCTGGAGCTGAAATAACAGGAGGTACTTATGTTGAAATTGGTTTTGAATATCCTCAGACAACAGACATTCCAGATATCATTGGAGAATTAATAGTACTCTATGCAGTTGAATTGGATTTCAAAATAACCGTTCAATTATCTCACCAGAATGATCAAGATGAAAGAAGAAGCATCGAAAAAACATTTGTTGTTTTATTGGACGATTTGCCTCCGGAAATTGATACTTGGGTCTACTTTGGTGAAGATTTTCTAACTGATGAGAAGTATGTAAATATCATGAGTGAAATAAAAGATGTTACAGGAGTTTCATTTGTTGAGATTTACTATAAATTTGACAGAGCTATTTTTTGGACTATTGCTAATGCCACATCACTATTCAACGACTCATACTGTCTATCTTTACTATTTACTGAACAAACAGAGTTTTTGTATTATCAAATCTATACTGAGGATTGGCTCGGAAATAGAATTTCTAGCGAGATACAAAATATTGATTTCTCTAACATCTATGAGTATTCATTAATACCTTTTAACAAGAAAAAAGAGATAGTTTTATATCCTAATCAGAGAGTTATTTATCGCTTAACAGGACATCCATTCAATGATTCCTATGGAATGATTATTGGTGATACCTATGATACCTATGACATCTTAGCAGTAGATGTAGCTTATTCTTCAATTGTTCTAGATAAACTCGGATCCAACTATGATGTAATTGCAATCCCAGCTAGTCACACCATAAAAATCTCTTTGGTCTCTTCAGAAATTATAGAAGTGACTATAGCAAATGCAATACCTCGGAGACTTGAATTGGGAGACAAGATAAGTGTGGATATTGGAGCTGATGACGCTTATCTTTTTGAGATAGACAATAGCTTAGAATCTACAGAACAATGCAAATTTTATGCTGATTCATATGTGGTTCAAACAGGAATCTATGTGTTCAATGCAAGTAGTATGGACTACCTATACAAACAAAGTAGTGAAGTATATCTTACAGAAGATGAATTTTTGATGTTGGTTGTTGCAGATTATCATGTTGGGGAGATTGACATAGGCTTTGTTAATGAGAATGAGTACGACACACATGATCATTACTATCAATCTTCGTCTTGGCCAATCTTTGTAACCATACTTGGATTAACAGCTTTGCTTGGATTCATAAAACGTAAGAAGCGGTGATCAAATGAGTAAATCAAAAACTCTCTTTCTTTTTTTTATATCTCTTTCATTAACCATGACATTACTAAATCATACAAATGGATTGGTTATCACTGATGACACAACAACAAAAGCTGTAGATAAAAGTTATAGTCTTAAAGTTAGTTCTTCCTATAACAACAGTGAGTATTTCATTCTTATCGAAGGAGCAGTATTCGAATTTAGTATTTCTGTTCAGGAATGGGGAAGTGTTATACAAGGGCCTTACAATGGTCTTATGATACAATTAGTCTTAGATCAGAGTGAAACCATTTACGATAGTTGGTTAATCAATCATGGTGATACAGGAATACATTATTTTACAACTGGATTGGAAATTTATGAAATTATTAGAGTTAGAGTAAGTTCACTTTATGTTGAAGAATGTTTATTTAATTTTACAGTATCAGATGTTTATCCTATCTGGACCTATTCCATGAATCTTAATTTAGAACCTCAATTTTTCTTTGGAGTAGAGAGATTTGCAGAATATTACCAGAGTATTGACAAACTAGTTACAATCTTAGGCAGTAGATACCTTGAAACAACTAACTACACTCTTAATCTTCTTGATGAAAATCAGACATCTATCAAATCAGAATCTGATAATTTCGCAATAAGTGACGTATCAGAGTTAAATATAGGGATAGATGGGGGGATATCTGAAGGGGATT
This sequence comes from Candidatus Heimdallarchaeota archaeon, assembly GCA_021399345.1. Classification (GTDB taxonomy): domain Archaea; phylum Asgardarchaeota; class Heimdallarchaeia; order Heimdallarchaeales; family Heimdallarchaeaceae; genus UBA460. Next base: position 32,268 of record JAAFKI010000053.1, on the reverse strand, counting down.
GGTATGAAATAATCTTTAACTTTAGTGATTATAATGCTGAAAACGACATTTTAATTAGTTTATTTTATGATCATGTTCAAACCGAAAATATCGCAAGGTTATTTATTAATACAGGAGCAAAAAATCTTGCAGATATTCCATTTGATAAAAAGTATTCTGACTTAGCTTTTCAATGGAAAATCATCGATGATTCTATCGAAACTAACACTCCACCCTTTTTTACAGCTAATCCAATAATCGTATTATTCTCTGTATTGTACCTTGCTGGTGTTTTCATTTCATTCAAACTCTTCCAAAGAAGAAAAAAGAATAGAGTAACAAATCATAGTTTGAATAAAAATAAAGTTGAATATTCACCTAAGCTCGTTTATGATGTTGATTTCCAGAAAAAAGACATTAACTATAATTTAGTTACAAAAGAAGCCATCACTGTTACTTGTTCTATATGTTTACAAACTATTTCAAAGAAAGAGACTATCATACGATGTCCTTCTTGTGATATAGCTTTTCATAAAAACCATCTATATCAATGGGTTGTTGGAAATGGAACTTGCCCAGCTTGTAAAGCAAGATTAAAGATTCAAAAAGAATAATTGCTATTCTTTTTTTTCTCTATTAAAAGAAATATTTTTCCTGCTCTTCTAGTGACATGTCCCAATGTTAGTTTTTTTAAATGCATTCGAAAGTGTCATGTAAAAGGAGTCTATTCTGAAAATGACACAAGCAGCTTATATCCTTCTAAACGTCCAATCGGGCATGTTAGAAAAAGTTCAAGAGGGTCTCAAACACATTGTAGAAGTTACAGAAGTTTACGCAGTGTATGGTATCTATGATTTAATTGTAAAGATTGAATTCGGAACAATGGACGAATTGAAAAATCAAGTATTGAACAACAATATAATTCTAGAAGGAGTAAAGAATTCAATGACAATGATTTGTGTCAATTAATATCTAATCTTTCGAATCCCTTGGTTTTGATAATATATTCTCAATTCTCTCTACAAGAACAGTTGCAGGAATATCAAAAGTGGTTATTTTAGCACGTCTTCCTCTTTTTCCTTCTTCAATTGGTCCTACACTTTTACCAATAACACCTACTTTATCTAAGGTTTCTATAGCAGATCTGAAAGTTGATTTTCCGCGTGATTCTTCTTCATGTTCCTCACAAGCTAAAAGATAACTGTCGTAACCTTCATCAACAGTTGTAGATGTTACGCCCTTTAGTGAAAGTTTTTTCGCAACACCTAAAGCAGCTAATAATTCATGATCTCTAAGCTCAGATAAAACATCTCTTCTCAGTTCTGGATAAACATCAGCTTTTGCAGCTCTGATATAATCAGGAACAATGAAGTTCTCTTGTTTTAAATCAGTAAGTTTTCCAGATCTGTATAGAATTTCGAGACCATGTCTTGCATTTTGAGAAGAAGCACAAATATCCGCAATAAGATTCAATGTTTCATCAGAGTAAGAAGTGGGATAGAGCGCCATACTAGATCTATATTCAAGAATTTCCAGCAATTGGTCCCTTGAATAACCAGAAACATCTATTTGATCGTGAATATGCCCAGATAAAGGCACATTCAAAAGAGATTTCCATTCAGTAGGTCTGGAAATTATTATTGTTGAAATCATGCTTTGCTCTGAACCGAAATACTCTCCAGCATGGAAAATACTCAAAATATCTTCGGAATTCAACATATTAGCCTCGTCAAGAGCGATTATTAATCGTATATCTTCTTTGATTAATCGTTTTACTAGCATATCTAGAATTTCTTCATCACTAAAACCCCTAGATTGAATGTGGAAGTGTTCTGATAGGACATTACGTAAAATAGCTGTCTTGCTTCTGAAAGAATGACAATTATAATATAAGAATTTTACATTTATATGCCTTGAATTTGCTGTACTTTCGAACCTTTTCATAGTATATTTACACAAATTGGTTTTTCCAATTCCAGCATTTCCAACTATAGCAACATTAACTGAAAATGACCCTTCTTGTCCTAGAAGTGATCGGAAATTTCTAGCTAGTCTCTTAATCTCCTCTTCTCTTCTTGGGAGCTCTGGTGGAACATACTCAGGATAGAGAGAGGATTCATTTTTGAAAATGGATTTCCCAAACATTGCTTCTTCTACATAATCAAAGCCAGACATAATTTCTCCTCAACAGAGATATACTTTGTGACTTAAATAAAAAATCTTCCGCTTAGAAGAGACTAGTACCATATATAGTTTTATTAAAAGGAGAAACATTGTTTAGAATAGGTTAAAGGGTGAATTAAATGGAAGAACATCAAGAGCAATTTGATGTGAAAGTTCACATAATTGATTATGATGATGTCCCTAGTCACCAATTTCCTTTCTTTGTTTCTTATAGAATGTTCTTTGATGAGCAAATTAAATGCTATGGGTTTTTCGTTGAAGATGAGTTAGTTGCTGTAACAGCTGTTATTCCTAATGAACCTGGTTTTGAAGGTGGTTTTGTACCTGTAGGATGTCCGATAATTTATGTTTTTGAAGTAAGAGAGGACATGAGAAGAAAGGGTATGGGTTACAAATGTGCGCAAGAACTGATAAATAATGTAATAGAAGAAGATACGATTCAGCTATGTTGTTCACCTTTTGTACAGCCATTTTGGTCAAAAGTAGGATTCGAAATTACTTTTTTCGATCAAACACTCTATATGAACAAAATGATTCTGAAAAAGGAAGAAAAAGAGAATTAAGTTTTTTCTTATTTTCTTGGACCAGAAGAAATTCTCTTTATGATCATACCTTCTAGTAGGTAAGGATTAAGATTCATTGCTAAGTTGAGAGCTTCAGTTAATCTACCCTCACTATTTGAATAAATAGTCATCAGTTTTTCATCTTGTTTACAGAAATCACCAATCTTCTTATGTAGATAAACTCCAGCTTCTTTATGTCTTGGTGCTCCAGCAGCTTTTGCTATTCTTTTTATAGCGGAATTTGATAATTTTACAATGTATCCATCTTTAGGAGCTAATACATCAGAAGTAAATTCGCCAACAACTACTTCTTCTCCTGTAATTGTTGCATTTCCCCCTTGAACACCTATAATCTCTTCCATTTTGGCCTTGGTTTTGCCTTTAGTAATATAATCAGCTGCTAGCGTAGCACCTTGACCAGGTTGAGCAATACCTGCTAATTCAAAGAGAATTCCTGCAAGTTCACTGCTTTTTTCAAATACACTTGTTGGTCCTTTACCCTCAATAACATCAAGAGCTTCTCTCGCTTCAAGAGCTGGACCTACAGCTTTTCCAAGAGGTTGTTCTCCATAGCTTAAGGCTGCTTCAATTTGAATTCCAAGTCTTCTACCTAACTCTGTAGCTTCATGGGCATAATCGATCGCATCTTCTTTGGTTGGCATTTTGGTTCCTATACCTGTAGGTATATCTAAAACCATATGATCCACTCCAGTAGAAACTTTCTTACTAAAAATACTTGCAAGCATCTGACTGTGAGGATCTATCCCTAATGGTTGTTCGACTTTATGAATCACAATTTCATCCAGAGGTGACAAATCTAAAGTTCCACCCCAAACTAGCATTCCTCTTGTTTTAGGTGCAATTTCTAATATTTCATCTGCTGTAAAGTTAACATCACAAAGTACTTCCATTGTATCAGCGGTTCCAGAAGGGCTTGTTATTGCTCTGGAACTTGTTTTAGGTATAAGTAACCCAGCTGCTGCTACAGTTGGTACAATTACAAGACTCACTTTATTTCCTGGAATACCACCAATTGAATGTTTATCATAAACTGGTTCTTCAAAATCAAGTGTAGTACCATATTCTGCCATAAAGGTTGTAAGATATTGAATTTCATCCATATTCAAACCGAGATAATATTGAGCGAGGGTAAACATGGATATTTCTAAGTCAGTATAATTCCCACTACATATATCATTAACAATTGAACGTATTTCTCCCTCTTTCCAGACACTTCCTCGCGTCTTATTCTTAACATGTTCAATTGATGCAGGTCTTCTGCGAACAAAAACACTCACTTTTTTGTTTGGCCCCACATTTAACAGCTCAAGTGTTCCACTTTTTAATCCAACAAAACCTGGTTCAATCAGTTCTTCAGTGGCAATCACTTCGCACATAATTTCTCCGCTATCACTTTTAACTTTAACATTTGCAGAATGCTTTATTTTTAAATCATTAAGTGTTTCTGCATTTAGGAGAGCAAAATCTCTCTCTACTTTTAAATCAACTTTTTTAGTTTTTAATGTAGTCATTAAAATCAACTCATGGTTATTTTACATTAAAATTCCATTATTTTTCTTTCGGAAGAAAAAAACAGTTAAAGAAACATATAACATTTTCGTTATTGGGTAAAATTGGACAAAAATGCATTATTAACAATTAAAAAGAATGAAAGTAAAGAAAAGAAAAGGAAACTTAATCCTTTTGAGCTATCTTTCTTGCTTCCAAATAGAGTCTTAATCTTTGGAAAGCGCGTAGCCTGATTGCTACAATTAATCCAACTGTGATCAAAAGTATGGGAATCCATACTACCCAAGTCGTAATAGTGTACGGCAACCCCCATCCATGAAGTCGAATTAAAGACATGTTAACACCAGCAAAGTGTCCAGTACCATTTATGAATGAAGCACTGTAGACCATTGTATTAGCCAACCCCGTCTCTTTGTCATAAGTAATCTCGATTTGAGTTACATTATTTGTCTCGGTGGTAATTGTGTTAGTATATACTATTGTATCGTCTAGTACAGACCATAGTGTTGTATTAATATAAGGAGATCTATCTAAATAATCAGCAAAACTTGTTTCATTAAAGAAGAATGTTTGATTATAATGTGTTACTGCGAAATCAGTAAAGTTGTAGTTAGCTTCATAGTAGTCTAAAAACACTGATGAATTATAATAGTCGTTAGTGAAGTTATCCCAGTGATCAATCCCAATTGGTTGAACAAACTTGAAAACGGCACGACCATGTTCAGCATAATTACTAAATCTTGCCATTACATCGTTAACATATATAAGGGCCCATAAATGTGGTTGATCTAATTGCAAAGATGGATCAGTACCAATGAGGAGGATTACGTTATCTCCTGTCTTTAATTTTTTATCACCTTCTGCAAGATGGAAATTATCTGTTCTTTCTAATGTATCAACTTTCCATTTGAACTTCCCATCTCCTTTAACATCTTCATGGTATTCATAATGATATAATTGTGACATATTGACAACTCCAGGAGCATTAATTGATTGTGTAATATCATCCTTCAATTCATATTCGTTATTCTGAATATGATTATATAGAGCTGAAGCTGTCCACATATTGATAGAAGAAGAACTTAGAACTATGAGAACAGTAAATAAACCGACGAGTCTGCTCAATTTCATAAATATCACTTAATTTACTAGTATATTTGTTTATCGTGAATAGGACACATTATTAACTTTATTGGTTAATCCTACAGAAAAAAATATTAGAAAAAATAATCAGGGTTTAACTGTGAAGTATAATCGCTTCTTGTCCTTTCCTCTATTTTCAGTTTTCAAAGGAACAAATGAACCTATTTCCTTTGTACTTTTCACATGAACTCCCCCATCAGCTTGGCGATCAATATTTTCTATATCTACAATTCGTAATATCTTCACATTCTCAGGAATTAGATTAACTTTTGTTCTGATTAAGTCTGGGTCTTTCAGAGCTTCTTCTCTGTCTAAGAATGATACAGAAACTTTATGATCACCCTCTATTATCTTCTTCACAGTAGTTTCAATTTCTTGAATTCGTTCTTGTCTTAGATGATCAATATCAAAATCTACTCTACTCTTCTCAGGAGTAATATTACCGCCTGTAACAGTAGTACCATATTTTTTGTACAGAATGCCAGAAATTGAATGTAAAACTGTATGTAACCTCATCTGTTTGTATCTTCTCTCCCAATCTATAATGCCCTTTACTGATGTTCCGCTATATTTGCTATCTGGATTTGCTGAAAGCTTGTGATAAATTTTCCCACCTTTGGATGTAACTTCAATAACATCCAATTGCTTTCCATCATCAAATGATAAAGTCCCAAGATCTGAAGTCAACCCACCACCTTTTGGAGCAAAGGCTGTTTTATCTAATATTACTGAATCCTCTATGATTTCAATGATTTTTGCTTCAAATTCTTTTAGATAAGAATCTCGTTGGAAAAGTAATTCTGTCATGAATCAAATAAATTCAGAGAAATTAAAAATGTTATGAATGGGAATTTAAAGATTTAATCTTCAATTACTGAAACTTTGGTCATTGTATCTACATCTATCAACCCATGATCTGTAATTTTTAAATGTGGAATTACTGGCAAGGATACAAATGCCAGTGCCATAAATGGCTCAGAAATCGTTGTTTTCAAATCCTCTAAAGATTCGTGCAACCGTTGAGTCTTTGAAACAACTTCCTCAAAAGGTTTGGTACTCATTATTCCAGCAAATTCTAAAGGAAGAATGGTTACTTTATCCTTAAAGACAACCACTTGTCCACCTTTTGATTCTTTAATAGCTTTAATAGCTTTCAACATAGATGGATAGTCTGTTCCTACACATATTAATTGATGACAATCATGTGCAACAGTACTAGCTATAGCACCTCCTTTAATTCCCAATCCTTTAACATAACCTTTACCGATTTTTTGCTCAGCAGAGTGTCTGTTTATAACAACGATAGGTAAAATGTCATTTTCTAAGTCAGGAAGAATTACACCATTTTCAACTTTCAAAGTGTGCTTTTTTTGGTCTGTTATTAAGGAGTGTTCATTTAAAGAAATTACTTTCACATTAACAGTTTTTACATCAGCTATTTTTAGTTTTAAATCGTCGATTTCTGGAACTTGAAGTTTTGTTAGTGTGTCTAGAATGAAATTTGGGTAACTGGGTTTTTCAAAATCAAAATCAATTTTTCCATCTTCTACCACAATTTTCCCAGCAATTAGCACTAGTTCAACATTGAATTCTTGTAAATTATCTACCACAATCAGGTCTGCATTCTTTCCAGGTCCCAAACTACCAATTTCATCATCTACTTTAAGATGACTAGCAGGATTTATTGTTAGCATCTGAATAGCTTCCAAAGGATCAATTCCCGTATTAATTAGAAGGCGATAAGTATAATCAAGATGGCCTTTTTGTAGTAAATCTATTGGATTTCTATCATCAGATGAAATTAGAATATTTCGAGTATCTATTTTATAATCTTTTAATTCGGAAATTATATTAACCAAATCTTTAGCAAATGAACCCTCTCTAATTTGAAGTTTCATCCCTAGACGAAGTTTTTCTAAAGCTTCATCAATTGATGATGCTTCATGATCTGAACATATTCCAGATGCTATGTAAGCTTGAAGTTCCTTTCCTGAAAGCAGAGGAGCGTGACCTTCTATCATTTTATTAGCTTTCTTTGCTGCTTCAATTTTACCAATAACTTCATCAAAACCAAGATAAACTCCAGGATAATTCATCATTTCAGCTAAAGCAAAAATCTCATCTCTATTCATTAACTCTTCAATATCTTTTGCGGTTATTTCACTACCAGAAGTTTCAAATCCAGGAAGAGATGGCACACAAGAAGGAGCTTCAACAAAATATCTGATTTTCTGCTGTTTAACTTCATCCAGTAAAACATTTATTCCTTCTACTCCTGTAACATTTGCAATTTCATGAGGATCTATGACAGCAGCTGTTGTTCCATGAGTTATTACTAGTTTAGTAAATTCAGTTAAAGTTAGCATAGAAGATTCTATATGTATGTGTGATTCTATCAAACCGGGACAAATAATTTTTCCATTTACATCTAAAATGTTTGTATTCTCATCCTCAAATTCATCAGTTTGAAGACCTACATGAACTATTTTTCCTCTTGTGATAACGATATCACCATCAAGAAGTTCTCTAGTAAACACATTAACATATTTCCCCCCGCGTAAGATTATATCGGCCTTTGTTTTAGCCATAGCACTATCAATAATTTCCTTAGTTTTCATTGCGAACATTCTTTTATTTCTCCTCCTCCATTATAAATTTTCAGAATTCTATCTATCATATTATGGATTTAATTATCCCAAAAGGTTTTTTACACTAGTATTTAATTCTAAAATGAGCTAATTGAAAATAAAAGTATTAACAGATTCCGCAGCAGATTTGCCAAATGAGTTAAAGGAAAAGTACCAAATATCATCTGTTCCACATGTAGTATTCTTCGAAGAAAAACCATGGAAACTTGGAGTCGATATCTCAATAGAAGATTTTTATCTGCGTCTGAAAGATTCTAAGTTCCTTCCATCATCTGCGAATCCAGAAGCATCAGATTTTCTAAAATTAATTGAAGAGAGTCTTGCAAAGGGAAATTTTGACCATGTTATCTGTGTCTCTGTTGCACAGGAGCTTAGCAGTTCAACATTTTCTGCATATAGACTTGCAACTAAAAAGTTTGAAGATAAAACAACCGTTATTAATACAGAATCAGCTTCTGGTGTTCAAGGTTTAATGGCGCTTTATATCTCCGAATTAGCTCAAAGGGGTAAAAATATAGAAGAAATAATAAAAACCATCGAGAACCTGAAGAAGAAATATTATCTTAATGTTGGGTTTCACACCTTAGATAACGTCTATAAATCAGGAAGAATTAAATCAAAATCAATTCTTTACTTAACTAAAATAATAGGTGTTAAACCCATTGCTCAAATGGAGAGACCAGGAAAACTAGTATCAACAATACCTGTATTTTTCAGTAAGAAAGCCATGCTGAGGAAATTACTGAAACTTGCAATAAAAGGAACAGACGAGAACATCAAGTATGATTTAGTGATTTCTCATGTTGAGAATTTTAAAGGGGCTCTATTTATCTCAGAAAAACTAAAGAAAGCTAGAAATATTAATAGAGATTTCATAACTTCTGCATCCCCTATTATAGGAAGTAACACTGGAATGGGTACAATTATTGTTTCCTTACTTCCTTCTTTAGAATAAAGCTTCGAAAAATATACTATCTACCTAGTTCTTGAAGAAATTCGTTAAATTTCTCAGCCATTATTTCTTCATTACCCATTTGTATTCTATGGAAATCAGCTTTTAATTCAATAATTTTTGAGTTCTCATTATTTAGGAACTTCTTTGAAGTTTCAGGATCAACGAAATAATCCTCTTCTCCCACAAACATTAGCATTGGAATATCTATTTCATTTAGTCTTCCTTGAACAGAATAGTTGATTACAAACTCAAATACATATCTTCGAAGACACCATGCATCATTCTCTTTCAGCTGCTTTGCAGCCCATCTTACATTTTGTGTTTCTTCTGGTTTTTTGAATTTCAGCATTAAATTCATGAAGAAAATAATCATTTTTTGGAAAAAACCCATAATAAAGGAGGGCAACAAACCTAAAGCGGGTAACCAGAAAGGAGTTTTATATTTTTCCTGAGGGCTAATTGCAGCAATCAAATCTGGTTTTAGACCATTTTCATTTATATAGTAATTGAATACTTGAGAGGCCCCTGAACAGCTTCCAAAAAGAATAAACTCTTTCTTATTTAAATTGAGAGCTTTAATTATGGTTCCTAACTCTTCATTATATTCATCGGGAGTGAAAAATCCCTTTTTATGAGGTGTTTTATATTTCCCAGAACCTCTTGGCTCATAGATATAGATATTACCAAAATTTGAAAGATTTATAGCTAATTTATTAAATTCATCAATTGTGCTTAACCAACCTGGAATAATTATTATATGACGAGATTTATATTTCTCATTTTTTGTATAGAATTTTGCCACTCGCACTTCAATCTTTGGATCATCTTTGGTTTGAATGTATTCTATTTTAGTCATGAGTGTAAAATATACTAGGGAATTATATGAGTTTCCTTAAGAAAAATTAGTTTCTTCTCAAAAAAGAAGAAAAAAAGAATAGATTGTCTATTCAGGATTCTTTTTATGGCAGAGCCACCAATCAAGACAGGTTATAGAATTATCTTCCAATCTTTTCTTAGCTGTTTCTACATCACCAGCTGGAGGAACAATAACATCATCCCCAAAAAGTTCGTTATGAGGCCAGTTAGCGGGAAGAGCTACGTTATGCTTAGATGCAACTTTCAATCCTTTAATCATACGAACTATTTCGTCCATATTTCGTCCAAGTTCTGAAGGATAGTAAAGTATTGCTCTAATAATCATCTTAGGATCTATAATGAAAACAGCACGTACTGTGCTACTACCTTTTGCATGTAACATTCCTAATTGCCTTGCCACTTCCCCATGATCTGCAATTATAGGGAATTTAATTTCTACATCCAGATTTTCTTTAATCCAATCTACCCATTTAATGTGACTATACACTTGATCAATGCTTAAACCTAGTAGTTCAACATTCATTGTTTGAAATTCATCAAAATGTTTCTGAAAAGAAACAAATTCTGTGGTACATACAGGTGTGTAATCAGCTGGATGGCTGAAAAGAATAAGCCATTTACCTTCATAATCACCTGGTAATTTTTTCATACCATGGGTTGTATTTACAACCATTTTAGGAAATCGTGTATTAATTAGTGGGATTTTTCCAGTTTCTTCATACTCTTTAAGTGACATTTTATCGCCATTTTGTTGAAGAAATATCTTTTTATAAATATTTCTGAATATCAAATCATCATGGTTCGATTAACAAACCATACAAATCTCAAAAATAAGATTACAGATGCAGATATTATCAAGATTCTTATGGGCAATGGAAGAAGAACTTTTGTTGAAATTGCTAAAGATTTAGAGGTTACTGAAACAGCTATACGAAAACGAGTTAAACGTATGGAAAACGAAGGTATTATACAGGGTTACACAGTTGAAATAAATCCTAGAAAGCTTGGATATGGAATTAAGGCTATAATAGGTATTGATACAACACCACAAAGATATATATCTACTATCCAAAAACTGAAACGAGATACAGATATTTTAAGAATTTATTCCTCAAATGGCGATCATATGATTTTGCTTGAGTGTTGGTTTGAAGATGATGATGAATTAGCTTCTTTTATGTCCAAAATAGAATCAATTGAGGGGATAACCGACATATGTCCAGCTATACTCACAGATATAATTAAGTAAATTAAGAATAGCCCAAATTACCACTTCTTACGAATCTAAGAGGTTGCCTCTATTCTCATCTTGAGTTTTTTTGTTCACAATAATCGCTTTAATCATTCCATGAACAAAGTTGAATCTTGGAACTGTTTTGGAATATACTTTGTATGGATATCCATACAGTTCTTTGAAAAAAGTGTCTTTTTCAAACGATGAAAACATGAAAACCAAAAAAGCAAAACCTGCAAGTAAATTCGATAACAATGAATGAATATAGAATATCATCGATATTGAAATAAGCATCAGACCTAAAGATACTGGATTTCGGATGTAAGCAAAGATAAGGAGATTAGTGAATCTATTCAGATTTTCTGTCCCTCTTCGTCTAATCCATCGTCGTCTAGAAGATAGAGTACCTGCTAAAATGAGGACCACTGAAAGAAGGGCTAAGGTTAAACTCAATGATAAGTAGACGATTTCTTCATTTCCTACATAGTAATTATAAGAATATGAACCAGTTAGGGTTAAAGATAATATAAGTAGAGCAAAACCTGAAACTTGCAAATATTCATATCTTATTCCACGGGATATTGTAATAATAGCTTTTATGAAAACTAGAAAGGAAAAAATACCTATTAAGGTCCAGAAAATTCTAGGGTCTATCACAATAGTTAATTTTCTTCCTTGTTCTTGAGTTTTTCTACTTTCTAATAAATACAAATTCAAAATGAGTAACAATTTTTATTAATCAAGTATTGTTTATTTTTTTATGAGCGATATTTCTTCAATCAGCTTTCTTTTAATACATGGTTTTACTGGAACGCATTTTGAAATGGAACCTCTAGCTACATATCTTAGAGAACAACATTACTTTGTTGAAAATATCACTCTTCCAGGACATGAAGCATCACTTGAAGATCTCAATGAAACCAATTGGACTGAATGGATAGACTATGCACAAGCAAAGCTAAATGAACTTAAAGCAGTATTTGAGAAAGTATATATCTGCGGGCTCTCAATGGGTGCAGATATTACCTTAGTATTGGGTGCAAGAAATAGTGATTTAGCTGGAATAATACCAATGGCTGCACCATATAAGTCTCCAGATTGGAGAATGTACTTTATTGTTGCATTCCCTTTTCTAGGCTTAATTTATCCAAAGCATAAAACAAGGGAAAAAGGATGGGCAGATCTGGAATCACTCTCAACTCACAAAAGCTATGGGTATTACCCCATAAGAAGTATTAAACAGCTTTACAAGCTTCTTAGAGAAGTGAAAAAATCAATACCTAAAATCGAGGTACCCATACTTGTAATTCAGAGTAAGAAGGATCCAGGTGTTCCTTCTAAGCATGTTGAATACATCTACAATAAGGTTAACTCAACTGATAAAACTCTAGTTTGGATAGACAAAGGTGGTCATGTCATTCCCAAAGATGCAGGTCGATACCAGCTCTTTGAAGAAATAAAAAATTGGATGAAAAAAAGAGTTAACAGGAATTAGAGTTAGAGAGACTAAATTGCTTCGATGAAACGTTGAATGTTTTCAACAATGTTATCTTCATTATCCACAATAATTCGATGAGCATCACCAAAACTAACTACTTCTGATTTTGGGTGAAACTCAGCAAGTTTTCTAGAGTTCTCTGGGTCAGTAAACCAATCTTTGTCAGCCATTAAGATTAGTTGTGGTTAAATGCACAGTTAATTGCTGTGAGAGTCCAGATTAGAAAATACTATCCTTTGTTTTGGCTTAGGATGATTTTTCTCAGTTCCAGTATATCACTTAGGATCAGATATATTGCATTGTCAAGTGTTCTAAATACATCTCCGACTGAAATCATCAGTTTAAGATTTTTTCTATTTTCACTTTCTTGAAATAAGTACTTCTTCTTCTCTAAAGATAATTGCTCTGCCCTTTCTGTAGTCACAAGAAAGATTTTTGCATTACTGTCTTGTTTAAACATGGTATCTATGTTATCGATATGCTTTTGACAACTTCCCTCTTCTTCGCAAGAAGCTATGTATACATAATAATCCATTTCTCTAAAAAAATCTATACCTTCAATCATTTCTAGATCAAAAAGCAAAGTTAAAACTATCCTCATGAAGTAAGTATCAATTCTTGTAATGAATTCGTTTCGATCTAGCTGATAGATAAAGTCTATGTTCTGAAAGTGGAAAAGTGATTGAATAATCAAATTATATGATAATGTATCAGAGGAAATTATTCCGATTTTCGTTCTACGGTTTAATAAATGAGATATTTGTTGAATTGTATTAAACCGTGAAGCGATATCTCTTACAATGTCCTCAATGCTTTTAGATTTTATCTGATCATCAAGAATAACATTTTCAATTAACACTTCACTCAATTTGAGCAGTTCTTCATCTCTTATCTCAGCAACATCTTGAAATTCTTGAAGAAAAACATCTACAGTTGTAAATATTTGACTGTGACCGAATTTTACCTTTTCATCACATTCTTTTTTATAAAAAATAAGCAATTGACAAAAAGATAGTACATTTTTATCTTTGGTTCGTGGATCATGAACTAATGAATCATTCTTTCTGAAAGTAACTATTAACAAGTGATATCTCTCATGATGCGGAATAGGTAAGGGGCCATAAATTTCTAGATGAGGAGATGATGCTGAAACTACTGGACTGTAAAAGTTTCCAACGCCCATTATTTCTTCGTTTGAGATATCAGGAATAGGATTAGTGCATCTTAGAGTCATTCCAGCCTCATCTAGAACTAATAACGCTATATATGGTACAAATAAAGGAGAGGACATGCTTATCAAATTGTTTCTTGCTAGTTTACCAAGAAATTAACTGAAATAAAAACTATTTGCATCAAGGCGGAGATTTTTCCAGATAATCCCTATAAACTTGTTCTGTAGTTATCCTTGATTTTCGAGGACTTTTTTCCAGAATAGTGAAGATGAATACAAAAATCAGAATTAATCGACAGAGACGAATTAAATGATACCCTATACTGGCTCTGAATATAACGGTCTCTACAATTGCTTTCTGAAAACCATAATACAGGATATTATACTGAAGCATAACTGTTGATTTGTAAGGTAATTGGAAGAAAAGACTCTGTTGCCAGAAAATGTAAGGAGTTAATCGAACATTAACAGACAATTCCATAGCAAAAGCCATCAAAAAGGCTATAAGAACCAAAAGAAGTCTAAATAATCTGAAATCTGATTTACGAATAAATTTCATCCCTTCAAACCATTTGATATCATGAGCAGCTACTATGAAAGTGGCAATAATAAAAATCCATAGAGGAGGAGATTCTTGAATATCAATCCAAGTAAGAGCATATCCTTCTGTATCAAAGAAAACTGGTGTTAATAAACTTAAGAACGCCGTCAAGCATGCTACCAGTGATAAAGAGGATGAAAGTCTCATCAAAAAAGAGTATTTGGGAGTACTTATATACTTTCCTTTTTCCTCGAATCAAAAATATCATAACTCCACAAATTTAAATAATACATTAATAAGGTATGATTAGTATGATGGGTGAAATAGAGCTACAACCAGAATCAGGTATAAAGAATACAACCAGAAAACATATTACAAATTCAACTTTGGTTTATGTTTTAACAATGATGGTAAGTATGTTTATTTATTTACTAGGTAGTGGTCCTGCAATTGTTTATGTCGACATTGCACTTAATTTATTACAAAGCCTAGCGGTGATATGGTTGGCATATGGATTATATTTATTCCATAAGGAAGAAGAAAACAAAATCATATTCTTTACAAGTTTAATAGTTGGTTCAGCAGCTATAGTTCTTCTTGTATCAAAAATATTAAATATTTTATATTCAGTAGGAATTTTGGTTAGTTCAGATCCCTTTAGACAACTACCTGTAAACATCACATATATTGTTTCAGCAGCAGCTTTCACATTTGGGTTCTATCAACTCAAAAAAGCTGTCGATAGTTTTGCGATTCAAAGAAGAAATATCTATAGAGGTCAACTTTCACTTCCTATAGGCTTTGCACTATTATTCATTTATTTGACTGTGGAGACTATTATTCCTCAAGAAACCTATGCGTATTATGTAGGTGAAGAGTTAGTAATTGTAGAAGGATACCAAATTCTTCTCTGGGTTCAATACTTCTTTAGTATGGGGAATCTTGTCATGATTGTGCTAGGTTTCTGGTATCTACGAAGAGCTTTTGCAACTTTGGATAAAATCCCTGAAGAACTATTTCAAAGAATAGAAGAAGCTAAAGCTCAACGGGCTGAAGCTAGACAACAAGGAGGAGGAATGCTAGGTAGAAGGGGAGGATTATTCGGAGGACTTGCACCACCACCACCAGTTAAGCCTGTTCCTAAAACACAAGAACCAATTGAAGAAATATTAATCGAAGATTCTACTTTGCCAAAGAAGATGTTTTGTGTTAAATGTGGTTTAGAGCTAGATGATGATGCAGCTTTCTGCGGCGATTGTGGAGAAACTAATCCATATTTGAAGAAAGGTTAGTAAATTGAGTGATAGAATCGATATAGCCAAACATTTAGTTTATAGTGCTTGGTTATTAACAATAATACAAATGTTGAGAGTAGCAAGTAGTTTATTATTTGCAGAATATAGTCTTATTATTGTAGTAATTATAGATGCAGCTTTTGATTTTACACTAATACTTTTCTCAATAGGCTTGATAAGACTTGGAAAATCATTGAGAAAAATAGAAAAATGGAAAATTGCTAGCATTCTTCTTATAACATCATCAGTTATTGAAATTGTTGGAATAATTTTGTCATATGTAAGCACAAAAGCTGAATGGAATACAAAACCCTTCATTTACTTCAATTTAGTTTTTCTAATTACTTATTATCTAGTAATTACTTTTGGATTTATCTTTCTCAAATTTACATTGGACTCCCTTCACAAAAATGATTATATCCCTAGAAAGGGGCAATGGTATATTCCATTAGGTATGGTCATTCTATTAGCTCCCTCCATCATTAATTGGTATAATGTCCTAATTTATCCTTCGTCACTAGAGTTATGGATCTTAAACCTCTCATTATCATTTTTCTTACTTGCAGCTTTTCTAATAATATTAGGTTTTTTTGGCTTAGCATCGATTACAAACATGATACAGGTGGGGGGATATATAGTTGAAGATCAAAATGGAGAACAAGAAGACGCAATAGAAACTGAGAAAACTATTGAACAAGAAAACAAAGTGGAAGGTGAGTAGAATTAATCGCCTGCAGCATTCAAAATTTATTCTAAATAGTTCTGTAATGGTATTTCTGTTTTATGGACTTCTTGCTGCACTTACAGCTTTATTTCTAGATACGATCCTGCCTGGATGGATGCAAGAGCATCTTCTCTATATTCCAATTGTTCTGGGCCTTGTCGGAATGAGCTGGGGAATTTATAACTTGACATACGATCCAGTTGTTAAATGGGAAAAAGGGAAAATCACAGCATTTACAATAATTGGTGGTAGTGCCGCTTTACTCATAGCCCAATTGGTTTTGATTCTTACACGTTGGATAGTAAGTTTAGTTATGGTATACATAGGTAATTCCATCTTAATTTTATCTTGTATAACACTAGCTACAGGTTTCTATTTCTTCTACAGGGATCTTGTCACAGCATTTATCAGAAAACTTATACCAAGAAATCCTCTTCCATTGGTTTCTATCGCGTTTCTTGTTCAAGCAGTTGCATACATCCTATATGTAACTAGTTTCATTGTTACAACTAAATTATTGGAAGAAGGTATTACAGATGCCGTTATTACTAATGTCCTCAATTACATAGGTATGGCTTTTTCAGGTATTTTTCTTTTATTTCTTGCTGCAGGTTTTTATCAGTTATTTCCTGCTTTCAGAAATTATCCTAAACTTGCAGATTATCTTGAAGAAAAATATATCTCAAAACCTAAACCTGAATCTAAACCTAAAACAAAATTAAAGTCAAAATAACATTCTAGCAGATTGGATTAAATCAGCAATTTTTCTCTCAATTTGATTAGTAGATGATAAAATCGCAAAAGATACTTTGAAATGAGGTTTCTCTTCTAGATACTCAACTAAGTATGAGAGAGTTTTTGCAACATCACTCAAAGAGTCATGAGAAATATCTGGTTTGACACTTGCAAGAAAAGTGATAAAGAGGTCTTTTTTTCTCTTTGAGATTAATATTTTAATCATTTTCACTAATCTGTCAATTTGTAATTGATCTAGAGGGTCAAAGATGAACAAAAACGCTTCAGGCATCTCAAATAAGAGATTAGCCAATGAGAGCATATCCCTATTATAATTTATCATCATAAACTGACAATTATAAATATCATTTCCAATATTTTTCTGAAAATCAATAGGCTCATATCCTCCAGTATAGTCGAAAGAAGGTTGTAATCCTACTCTTGAAAGAAATTCATCTAATACATTTTCTACAACATGATTGTTTCCATAAACAGAAATTTTGATTTTTGACGAGATTCTCTCAGGAGTATCACTTAGAACCTTTTCACTTCTTTTCAGGATTGATGCTTGGACAACTTGAGAAAATCCATCTGGGGCTATTCGTTGATACCAGTCTACAAATGATTGCTTAATCTCCTCTATTGCATCATTCACTAGTTCTGGAGTAATATAGAATTTCTTACCTTGTACTGATAATCCATAAGCCATTGGAAATTTGTTAATAAATCCTGTAAAGTCTTCAACATTGATATTGAGTATTGAACAAATCATATCTAATTCCCAAATAGTTTTCTTATCTATAAGTGAAAAAAAATGCTCAGCTAAAGAGGATTCATCATCTAAACTCATTGTTACAAGCATATATTTGTAGTTTAAAATCATTTCTGCTACAAACTAAATTTGTTCTTGCACTAAAGTTTTAAATAACTCTTCTATTTGAATTTCAAATAAGAAGGTGCTAAAATTTGTTGTTCGAATTTTTTCCCTGGTGGGCGTATCTTGCACTTTTTGCTGCAGGACTCCTAAGTGGTGCTGTTTCCCCAACATTTGGTATAGGGGGAGGATTATTGAATGTTCCAATATTGCTAATTGCCTTTAAATGGTTGTTATTACCTAAAATAGACTTTGATGAAAATCTTCTTGGAGCTACAGCTACTGCTACTTCTTTGGGAGTAATTATTTTCACTGCCCTTAGTGGTTCTATTTCATATATTAGAGAAAAGAGAATAGACTATAGTTTAGCATTTAGATTTATGATTTTTGCAATACCTGGAGCTATTTCAGGTGCATTGTTTTCACAATGGTTAAAATCACAAGATGTCAATAAAGATGTTTTTCAAATTATCTTTGGAGCAACAATGATTACAATAGCTCTATATAAATTTGCTACGATTTTTATAGCATGGAATAAAAAACGGAAGGGTTGGATTCCAGAAGATGAAGAATGTTTAGAAGAAGATTGTGACCAAGAACAAATGCAAAGACCTTGGTGGAAAAGAACTGTTTTTTACAGAAATTTTGAAGATAAGAGGGGAGTTAAGTTTAATTACAGAGCAAAACTACTCCCTGGAATCTTCATTGCTATTGTAGGGGGGTTTGTTGGTGCTACTCTTGGACTTGGTGGTGGAGTAATTTATGTCCCAATACTTACTATGGCTTTAGGTGTTCCAGCTGGAATTGCAACTGCTACATCAACATTTGTAATTCTATTTGCTACTCCTTTTGCAGTTCTAATTAGGTCATTCGATATATTTGGACCAGATACATTCGCCGCTGCATCTATTCAATGGGATATTGTTTTTCTTATGGCTGCTGGAGCTATCATTACTGCAAATATAGTCCCTAGATTCCTTCATAAAATTAAGTCAGAAATAATTCTTGCAGGATTCTGGACATTAGCTACTTTTGCAGCTTTCAGAGTTCTACTAAAGTCATTGGATATAATAGACTGGTAGGTTAATCCTTCAAAATCCTAACTCTATCCCCTTTTTTCAGTTTATCTTTGATCAATTTAGGATAACCATTTTCATCAAACGCAGAAATTAACTGGCACTGAAATTGTTCCTCAATAGCTTCCTTCTCTATAGATGTGCCTAGTTCCAAAATGTAAAATGATTTTGAACCAGATCTATAATTTTCTGGTGATTTATAAGAAAGAGACGTATAATTTGCTTCTATTAAATCGATTATTTTCTGGCTTGCATATCCCTTTCCGTATGGAGAACCAAATGAATTAAATCTATATTCAAAATCCTCAGAAAGAACCTGTTTAATTGTTTTTATTATTTGTGCAGTTGTCGTTTTTACCAAGAAATTAATCTCTTGTTCAACTGTTTCTGGTCTTTCTGTATTAGGACGAATTGTTATACATGGTTTTCTTAAGAAAGAAGCTTCTTCCTGTAATCCACCTGAATCAGTCAGCACAAACAAACATCTTCTATGTTTCAACAGTTTTAATAGTGAAAGATATTCAACAGGAGAGTAAAGATGAACCTTATTATTTTGACTCAGCTTTTGTAGAAGGTCATATTCTTCCAGTTTCTTCTTTGTCCTTGGATGAATAAGGAGAACTATTGAGTGTTCCTTATAACTTACTAATGCTTTTACAATTTCTTCTAGATTTGTTCTATTCTCAACATTTGCTATTCTATGAATTGTTGTTAAAACATAAGGTTCTTTGATTTCCGCTAATATTTTATCAGCTGAGTCTGTTTTTTTCTCATGGATTAAATCATTAAATATTCTTATAGAATCAATAACTGTGTTTCCTGTGTGATAAATTCTTTTGGGATCTATTCCCTCATTATTTAAATTAAGGATTGCTCTTTCTGATGGAGCAAACAGTATCGAAGACATATGATCAACCAATCTTCTGTTTATTTCCTCTGGCATTGTAAAATCATATGACCGTAAACCGGCTTCAATATGACCAAAGGGAATTTCATTTTGAACGCAAGCCAAGCAACTAGCTAGTACGCTTATAGTGTCACCTACAGACAGTACAATGGAGGGATTCAACTCCAGAATAGTTTCTCCGATTTTTGCTATCATCTCACTAAGTTGTTTATGTGGAACCTTCGTTCTAACATCTAGATTAATATCAGGTGAGCAAATATCTAATGAATCAAATACTTCATCTGATAAATTCTTATCATAATGTTGTCCGGTATGGATAATAGTATGCTTAATTTTTCTTTTTTCAACCTCTAGGATAACTGGCGCTAATTTGATAATTTCTGGTCTAGTCCCTAGAACAAAAGCAATGGATAGCATTAAAGAAGTATATGATTTTTAGGATATAAGTTTTAGTGCTTGAATTAAGCAATCAAATAGAAGTTTTTCTCTAACAGATTAATCATCTCATCAACTTGTTTTTCTGTCGGTAATTTGTTTGCTTCAAAATCAACTAAGAACTCATCTAATTCTGTGAGAGTCATGTTAGCTGATTTATCTAGTCGGTTGCCAGAGATTTTTGTTTGAATAATCATAAAGATTTTCTCTCCAGCATAAAATGAGAGAGTTGATGAAGTAGTTTTAATTTCTTTGAATTCTTCTTTGTCTGTAGTTGCCACATAATCTTGGATGAAATGAAAAAGACCAGAAAGATATCCTGATGCTGCAATGATTTTCTCTTCAAAAGATATTCTACTTCTTCTAAAAGGAGAATAACCTAGGAGAGGATTGCCTTCTTTATCAACGACTAGGATTGTTTCAATACCATGGGAAACGGATTGACTCTGATAAATTACTATAAGTAATACTACAATAAATGAGTAAATTATCTCAAAAATATCAAAAGCATTTTCATTCATCCCATTTTCACTTATTTTTCTTCGGACAGTCATTAGAAAGGCTAACCCGATCAACACCAAAAACACTAGTAGAGTAATGTAAGCTTTCCATCTTATCCTTCTGTTCTTTGAAATTACTGATAGTTTGACATATCTAATAAAAACTGGAATCAATAACAATGCACTACATATTACAATGAATCCGAAAATGAATCCATAGAATTCCGTAATCACTGTGTCATAAATTGAAATTGTGAGAGTTCCAAAGCTGAAAAGAGTATTTTCTAAAGGTATAACTATGAAATACAGAACTAAAATAGTTAAACTTGCTGCAATAATTCGGCTTGCTCTTGGTGGTACAATCATTGATTGTTCTAAACTTGCTGCAAGAAGAAATATCATTGCTAGGGCTTGTGTAACATTAAGAATACGAAAGAGCAGTGTATCATTACCTACTGGCGGTAACCCATCCTCGATTCTCTGAAATACTCCAAATTGATTATTTAGTGCATCCATGACTTGAAATAAACCAAAAGAAAGCAGAAAAACAGACCAAGGAATATAGAAGGGATTTTGTCTTCTTCGTCCAAAGAAAATAGCAACTAAAAAGCCTAAGAATAGAGCTGCTGCCACAACATACTTCAGTGTTACATACAATGGATCATGCATTTTGAAACCCCTTTGACCCTTTCCTCTAATATATCTTATTTGCTTAACTTAAAAAATTTGCTAGCTACACAGCTAGAAAACTATTTTTCACCTTCTTCTATCTGTTCATCTTCGTAAAGTTCTCCGCCCCATACTTTGCTAACACCTTTTTGTTTACGGATATTGAAAAATATGAAGATTGTAGCTAACCCTCCAAACAGAATTGCTAATAACCAGAAACCAAATTGGGATCCTTCAGCTTCTTTGTTAACATTTAGTCTGACTTCACCAGTATCTGTTATCCAATTTTTTCCATCAGAAACTGCAACTTTGAGATAATAAGATCCCGGTTGAAAATCATGAACATCCCAGAAAAAGCTTGTTTCGTTAATGAGATTACTTGCCAATACAATCCAATCGTACCCATCAGGGGATACCATTACTGAACAATTCAAACTGTCTTCATCTTCATCGGACATTGACCAGCTAATCGTATAATTTTCGAAAACCTGGTTGGGACTTCTTGGATTTGTGATTTCTATAGAAGGTAAGCTGTTTGAATATGTTAATTGAGGACCTTCCGCCATGAAAACTAGAGCATTGAATACATTTTCGCAGTTACTAAGTATTCCATCTCCTGAGGGGTTAAAGTAATCAAAGTAATACCCATTCCAGACGGCTTCATAAACTTCCAAAGTAAAACAAATGATATCATGATAAAGATAACTATAATCCTCCCATACACCATTTGCTAGATAACCCGCAGTTTCATTCCAATACGGAAAAAGTGTCAAGGATTTAAGCTGAAACATTAAAGCATTAAATTCGGCTTCGTCTTTTGAAGGTAGAGAACCATTGTAGCCCCAAGGTGGGATTATAGCTCTAATACCACTGTGAAGGCTTAAAGCAAAATTGAAATAGTGTTGCTGCATAAAATCACGAAGAGCTTGAGTTTCGTTTTCACTGAAAGGCGATGGTCCTCTATAAAGCGGATCAATTTCATCAGGGGAAGAACCTGATCCATTCCAAAATGCACCATAGTTTCGATTTAAATCTACTCCCCCTGGTAAATCCTCAGCTATTGATAAATCACCATCTAGGTCTTCTAGCAATATTTCCGATATATTTGAAGTATCATTCCAGAAATATATTCGCTCCAGTTCGTCATCAAGAAAGCCATCTAGATTAGCATCGGTAACATTATCTCCATCATCATCAATTGGTCTAAGGTTTTTTCTTTGTTCTGGATAAAAATGCATGATCGACAGGCCATCTGGATTGAGCATAGGAATAACATAAATTTCAGTTGAAGACAGAAGATTTTCATATAGACCAAAGCCTGTTTCATAGATAATCTTATCGATAAAATACAGGCAGTTCTCAACTGAAATTAGCTCACGAGCATGATGTTCACCAACAATGTAATATTCTGTTTTAGAGGTGGTAACCGTTTCATTAGTTAGCTTAACACACCAGATTTCTCTCCCATGCCAGGTTTGGCCGATCGAAAATAAATCAATGAATTCTGGAAATGTTGAATTAAGGTTAATCAGCTTTGAAGATAGTTCTGTATAATTGTGATAAGGACCTAAGCTATCTCCCCAAAAAACAACATCTTCACCGTTAATTGCTCCAGGAGCACCTTCGAGCTCCTCCCATATCCATCTATAAACAACAGAATCGTCGCCTTTTACTTGATGAAAAACAGATGCTGAAGAGATCATCTGTGTAAGACTTTGTGAGTTTAGAATCAAAAATATAATGAAAAATGAATAGGCTTTAATTCTCTTGTTCATCATTTTGAGATGGACTTTAGACTTTATTAATTTCTCTATTCACGAATGAGATCTGAATAGCAGTCATGAGAAATATGTAAAATACCATTGTATACAAAAGCAAATGCTTAAAAACGGATGTGCATTGACGTGTCATAATCGAAAACAACGGTGAATGTATGACCGAATATGAAATAGCAATAGAAGTAGACGCCAGGGGCTCTTTCTGCCCAGGACCAATGATGGAGCTTATAAAAATGATTCGTCAAGCTGAAGTAGGCGAACATATAGCTCTTCTTAGCTCTGATGAAGGAACCCGTACTGATGTTCCTGCCTGGATTAAGAAAGCAAAGCATGAATTAGTTGAAATTATCAACCTTGATGATCACGACAAATATATCGTTAAGAAACTACACTAGAGGAATAATAAATGAAAACTATCGTTATTGTTGGGGGAGGCTTCGCTGGAATTTCAGTTGCGAATAAATTAGCAAAGAAGTTGCGCAGAAAAGATGCCAAAGTTATTCTAATAGAACCAAAAGAAATCAATGTTTATGAACCTCAATTCGTTTTTTTGGGATTTCAAAACACTCCACAATCAAAATTCATCAAACCTATGAACAAAGTTCTAAGCGGCAAAGTAAACTGGTTACGTACCACAGCATTAAAAATTGATTCAGAAAAGAGAACTATCGCTTTAGCAAACGGAGATACTCTTCATTATGATTATATTGTTTTAGCTACAGGTGCTAAAATGGATGTAGAGAGTGTCAATGCCTATGATGATGAGAATATACATCATTTCTACTTATTAGATGCAACAATAAAGCTCCGAGAAGCTCTAAAGAACTTCAAAGGAGGTACAATTGTAATATCTCCAACTACAGTACCATATAAATGCCCTCCAGCTCCCGCTGAATTTACTTTCGTACTAGAAAAATTTCTACGACAAAATAACATACGAGATAAAACAACGATAAAATATTTGTATCCACTTATGCGTCCATACCCTGAACCTCGAGTATCTGAAAAAGTTCAAAAGAACTTTGATGAACGAGGAATCGAATTTGGTGAATTTTTCAATTATGAGTCTGTTGATAAAAACAATCGTAAAATCATTTCACTAGAAGGAGAAGAATTTGATTATGATCTGTTGGTGCTTATACCACCGCATAAAGGTCACAAATTAATTATTGAATCTGGTTTAGGAGATAGAGAAGGTTTTGTTTCTGCAGATAAATTTACTCTCAAAGTAAACGATCATGACAATATGTATGCCATTGGTGACTGCACAAATCTACCAATTTCCAAATCAGGAGCAGCTGCTCATTTTGCATCTGCAGCATTAATAAAAAATCTGATGCTTGAATTGAAAGGTAAGGAACCAACCAAGAAATATAGTGGCTTTACTGTATGTTTTGTTGTAACATCATTTCGTCGATCGTTATTGTTAGTATTCAGCTATAAATATCCGCCATTAAAAATTGGTTTACACAACTTATTTCTATATGGACTATTCAAAAAATCATTCAAAATTATATATTTTAAAGCTTTAATTAAAGGCTATTTGTAAGGTGAAAAAAATGTCAGAAATAAAAATCGCAAAAACACTAGATGCAAAGAATCTTAGTTGTCCTCTGCCTATATTGAAAACAAAAAAAGCAATAGCAGATATTGAAATTGGAGAGTTTTTAGAAGTTCTTTCTACAGATCCTGGATCAGTTGCAGACTTCAAAGCTTGGACTAATTCTACAGGACATGAATTAGCAGATCAATCTGCTGAAAACGGGATTTTTCGCTATATAATCAAAAAAACAAAATAAAGAGGAATAAAATATGTCAGAAAAAAAGAAAAAATTAGCCATTATAGCTTCAAAAGCTGATATTCCTGGAGCTTATCCTCCACTTATATTAGCTTCAACTGCTGCTGCAATGGATTATGAAGTAGGTATCTTCTTTACTTTCTTTGGCTTAAATATGTTAAAGAAGAATAAATTGAATAAATTGAAAGTAACTCCTGCTGGAGAAACAGCAATGCCAATGCCAATACCACAAATAGTTGGTATGTTACCAGGTATGACTGATGTGGCTACAGCAATGATGAAAAGCTGGATGAAAGGTGCAAATGTTGCAAAACTTCAAGAGCTAATGGATTTATCAATTGAAGCAGGTGTCAAACTAATTGCATGTCAAATGACAATGGATGTCATGAAGATCAAGCGAAAACACCTCATTGATGAGTGTGAAGTTGGTGGCGCTGCAGCTATGCTAGAATTCGCTTCTGATGCCGACATTACTTTGTATATTTAGGTGGTAATCTTGTCAACTCAAAAAGTTATTTTTGTAGTAACTCATGGAGAAGAGTTCAAAGACAGATTAGAACCCCCTCTTCATTTAGCGACCTTAGCAGCTTTACTCGAAGCAGATGCTAAGATAATCTATACTATGGCAGCTGGTTTACTTTTGAAGAAAGGAGTACCTGACAAGCTAAAAGCAATTGGGAAAGAGAATACTCTTCTTGAAACCATTCAGGAAGCAAAAGAAGCTGGAGTTAAAATATTTGTCTGCAGTCCAGTTTTAGATATGTACAACCTTACTCGCGAAGATTTTATTGATGAAGTCGATGATATTGTAGGCGGAATGTACTTGATGACAGAATCTTTAGAAGCTGACGTAACATATACTTTCTGAGTTGATTACAATGACCTTCCCTCTTTCTTCCTTTGAATCTCAAGAAATTACATGCTTTGAAATTATCAAAGCAGCTTACGCGTTATCTGAAAATGAATTAGAAATTATGATGTGTATAAAGAACATCCAACCTGTTGATATAAAGGGAATTGCTGAAATCATCCCAAAAGACAGGGCTACAATCTCAAGATCTATACAGAGATTGATGGGTATTGGTGTTGTTCGAAAAACAAAGATAAACCTGGAGAGAGGAGGTTTCAAATATCTTTACTCTAGCATGTCTGTTGAAGAACTTAAGACAAAATTAATGGAACTAATAAACAAAATAAGTCACAACATGGAAATTGCAATTTCTAATTTAACAGAGAAAAAATGTAAAGAAGTTTTCGAAGAAGTACGAAAAAAATACTCACCTAAATAAAAACAAGAAGGGTATCTGCTTCAGAAACAGAACCTAAGTCCTTTGCTTTTCCTGCAAAGATTTTTTTCCTTTTACCTTTATCTAAAACATTTTTTTCAAGTAGATTCTGTAAGGATTTTCGAAAGAGAGTATATAGATTAGCAAAGAGATTAATTATAGAATGAAGCTAGAGATTTAACAAGTCGAGCATGAAACTTGTTTCGTCTTGAGAAGGGGATATCTAGTTGATATCTTCTGGTAAACAACTTCTGTAAATCTTTGTGATCATTATAATATTTCCCAATTACCCATTTTGCATGTTCTTCCAAGATTTGTTCATACTCTTCTTGGATAATCATTTCAATGAAATGGTCAAGATAACTAGATTCTTCTTTAGCTATTTTCCTAACTTTGGAACCAACATTTCTTAAGCTGATTCCTCCCTTAATCTTCTGATCCTTGCCAAAGAAATATAGCACATTATGAACAAGGAATTTATTGCAACTTTTGTCTGAGTAAGTTATTAGTGAAAAGTCATAAGAAGCTTCAAAAGGAATAACTTTGTCGATTAAACTTGAGAGCTCAAGAACACCCAATACATCTAAATTTGGCAGAAGAGTAACTTTAGGCTCAATCATAACAGCTACAATTATTTCCCTCAGTAGAGTTATATCAATTTTTTCCAGAATTTTATTTCCCGTATTTTTGAATGTGTCGGGAGAGATAATTTTGTCCTCTTGATTAATATCATCGAACAACTGTGTGAGATAAAGAGGAGAAGTGTAATAAAGTAAAGAATTGGTGTTATATTCTTCCGATGGAATTACCAAGCTGTGAGATAATGACTTTGGCCTTCCGAAAGGATCAAAGCCATCACTTCTAACAAGTTTCACAATTACATTACCCGTTGTATGAGTATATTTAGAAACATATTTTGTGTGTTGTTGTTTTGTAGACAGTTCAGGCATGAAAACGATAGAATCCTTTGATAATTCAGCAGGTAAATCTGAAATTGATATCTGATATCCTACTTCATCATCCCTTTTAGCTATAACCTGAAACATCTATAATACTGAATCCAATGTTGAACTTAAAATTTTCTGTGTTTCTGTTCCAAGGAAAATATTATTTCGCAATATTCTTAAGGGAAGATTTCTGTTTAAATATTGATGCTTGAGAAAAATGATTTAAACGCTATCTTTGATGAAGTCGAAAGATTGATTGATCAAGACAAGATTGCGGAAGCTATTAAGCTTTTGGAGAAACAAGTTTCTCATTATGAAAATGAAGTTACATTTCTAAATTTCATTGCAAAAATCTATCATCTAACTGGTAATTCACAACTTACTATCAATTATCTTAATCGATCAATTGAAATCAATCCTGAAAATCTAGAAACATTAGAGATTCTAGGAGATGTCTATTATAGTTTGAAGAACTGGAATCAGGTTCTCATTTCATGGAAGAAAATATGCGAATTAGATCCTAAACGATACCTTCTCTGGAATAAGATTGGAGACTTATATTATGAAATAGGGGAATATTTTGATGCAACTAAGGCATTTACAAATTTCCTTGAATATGAAGAAAATATAGATGTCTATAGTATTTTGTCAACCATTTACAAGAAGATGGGAAACGAAATTGAGAGCTGGAACAATCTAATGAAAGCTGAGCAACTCGACCCAAAAAATGAAAAAATTCTCATGCAAATTGGAGATACTTATTTAGATCTAGATAATTATGACAGAGCTGAAGATTATTTTCGATCAGTAACTAAAATCAATGAAGAAAATTTGCAAGCCTGGTTTCAACTAGGGAAGACTTTGGAAGCAAAACAAGATTTTATACAAGCAATAGATTCCTTCTCAAAAGTTATTGAATTGGATCCTGATAATGTGCAAGGATTTTTTAATTTGGCAAACATCTATGCTTCCTTAGCTAATATTGAAGAGGCCATACGGTATTATGAAGAATGTTTAAGCAGAGATTCATCTTTCTTAGAAGCATCAATGTCACTCGCTTCTCTTTCCTGGGCATCGAAAGACTATGATAAAGCAAACGCCTATCTAGAAGATGCATTGCGATATAGCAAAACAGAAGCCAGATTATAT
This sequence comes from Candidatus Heimdallarchaeota archaeon, assembly GCA_021399345.1. Lineage (GTDB taxonomy): Archaea > Asgardarchaeota > Heimdallarchaeia > Heimdallarchaeales > Heimdallarchaeaceae > UBA460. The sequence continues at coordinate 3,772 of JAAFKI010000053.1, read as the reverse complement.
AGAATGCTTGGAGATATTTCAGAAGATCTTGGAGAAGAAGAAAGAGCACTAGATTATTGGGAGAAAGCGCTAGAATTAGAAGAGGGATAGATATTAATCCCGGTCCAGTCATTAATTTTACAACAGGTTTACAAGGAACCTACATTCTATTCATCAGAATCAAAGCAGAAATTTCTATTGAAATTAGAAAGAGAGATGTAAAGTTGCAACCGGGTTATTATATTTATATTGGAAGTGCATTTGGCGCAGGTGGGTTATCGTCTAGATTACATAGACATTTGAGAAAAACAAAGAAAAAACATTGGCACATTGATCAGGTTACAAAATCAAAAAAAACACAAATTGAAGGAATAGGAGTTTCCCTAGAGAAAAAGAATGAATGCCAAATTGCATCCATGTTCTCATCAATTAAAAACATTATACCTATCAATGGAGTAGGTAACAGTGATTGTAGTTTGTGCCAAAGTCATTTCTTTCTTATTGTTTAGATTAAAAATTCAAGAAGATCACAAAAAAATATTAATGATCAAAAAGAAAAAACCAACACCCGCACCTACAAGAGCCGCGATGATCAAAATAATAAGAGAAATTTTCCAATAATGTTCAATCCCAGAATTTAAGATCTTCAAAATTACTAGAAGAGCAAAAAATACTAAAATCACAGTTAATAATCCTATACCTAAGATCAACATTATAGGAGAATCCATATCAAAACAAACACTAGAATATTAAATTTAAACCTTTGTTATTAATTGCTATTATCTAAGTAAGTGCTTATTTCCAATATTAACTTGATTGAGATGTCTTGAAGCCACTTCATAGCATCTCTCTGCATGATTTACAGACACCTAGGGAAGAAGAAATTATCTGTTGTTGATTGCAAATTGTGCAGTTTTGTTGATGATGATGTCTTCTTGGTGGAACGAACATTTGTTATTATATATAGGATTCTAAATAGTTAAGTTTACGCTTTTTTGAATTCAACTAAAAAACTTCGAAAACTGACTAAAATCCAAGGGGTAGTTTAATCTATTCCTCAATTTTCTTTCTTTGATAATTAAATCAAATAATTTTTTCCTATTTTCAATCAAATCAGAGATGAAAAATAGAGTTTCGTCCACAATGTGCTTGTTAAAGTCACATTCTATTTTATTTGGATGAAGTAGATTTTGTTCATCTAATTTAACTACCCAATCTATACAAGGACCACCACAATAACTTTGAATATAACAGGTTGAGCACTCTGATTCTTTGTAATTAGGTATTTTTTTTCTCAATTTTTCAAGTGTATCTTGAATATTGAAGTCAGAGATTTCAACAGATAAACCATCAAAATCAGACAAACTTGAACATGGAGATATTTCCAAAACCGAATTTATCGCATATGCAGTTTTCCCAGCAAGACATCTTTCATTAAGCTTCTGCCTTTCAATAATCCGATGAAAATATCGCACAAAATAATCAGTTGGGCCGATTTTTTCAAAAAATGAAAGAAGATTCGCATCATCCAATGAGAGCAGCTTATTAAATAGTTTAGAAATTTCCAGCTTAATATTGCCTAGTGTTTCTAATGTCCAGGGATATTTGGAATTTATTTTAACTCTTACAGGTCTCAAAGAGATATAATCAAAATGATTTGAGAACCTAGTGTATATGTCATAGATATTTTCGATTTTTGAATGAATAGGTATGATCAAGTGTTTTTCAACATCTCTATTGAATTTCTCCAAGTTTTGAACTACATTGTTAACTTGATTCTTGTTGTCTAAATCAATAGAAACAGTAAGATGCCTGTAATTATTGATAAAATCTACATACTCCTCTGTAACTTGCATTAAATTTGTTGAAGGTAAAAAAAGGAATATAGAGAATTCGTATTGGTTCTTTATTTTATCTATAAAACTTTTAATTCGCTTAAAAAGTTGAAAATTGAGTGTTAACTCTTCAGTAAAACCAATGGAAAAGCCGATAGAATCTGAGAAATTGTTTTCTTTCTTATAATCCAGAATTTGTAGAATTACTTTGCTTATATCTTCAAAATCTAATTTTGAATTGTTCTTCTTTCTTGTATCTTTTGCGTAGCAAAACCAACAGTTCAAATTGCAGTCCAAAGATGGATTCACATAAATCTGAGTTATATCTGAACTTTGATGAGATTTATTTTCCTGGATACTTCCCTCCAACGGAATAAAGAAATTCAATTTTCTTAAGAGTTCAACATTTTCTTTTAAATTTTGCAAATAGGAATTATCAGATCTCAAAATTTTCTTCTCTAAAACTTGTAAATTCAACTGTTGATTAAAGAGCTCCTTTGGAATTGAGTTTGGTTCTAAAATCCAGAAAATCTGAGTTGAACAATCTAACAAGAGGCATCTGTTGTTCTTGTTAATTATTCGAAAGCATGAGTCATTTAAATTCATCTTTCTCAACAAACTGATTCGGATTCGGTTCTTTCTTCATCACTCTGAAGGAATGCAGCGATTTTATCCAGAGCATCTTCTTTCTTCAAAAATTTACCTAAAATAGTACCTGAAATTGAATTCTTGATTACCCACCAGTCCTCGTTGTCAAGGTAAATTTCAAAATCTCCGCATTGTTCTCTTTCAGACATACTCAGTCAACTAGTGATTTTAATATCTGTATAAATGGTTTTCTTTTTCTCCTTTAGGATTATAATAATGCTTTAAAGTAAGAAAAAGAGATGTTTAGAAGTAATGACCGAATCGAGCTTCAAAGTTTCACTTTGTGGAGAGCCAGGAGTGGGAAAAACATCCATTGCTTTAAGACAAGCTCAAGACGCTTTTCCAATTTCTCATCAACCTACTTTAGGAGCCAATTTCCTTATTTGGAATACCACTATTGAGGGTCAAGAAATAAGGATAATAATAGGAGATTCGGGATCACAAGAAAAGTTCCTTCCTATCTTGCCTACCTATTTCATGGGTTCTGCTGTTGCTGCTTTGGTATTTGATATAACTAAAAAAGAAAGTTTCAACAAACTAGACTTTTGGCATGAATTACTAAAGGAAACTGTTGGTAATATTCCAGTCGTAATTATAGGTAATAAAATAGATTTGGAGGAATCTAGAGAGGTTTCAAAGGAAGAAGCAACTCAATATGCTGAAAACATCAATACGGTATATTTTGAGGTCTCTGCTAAAGCCAAAGTTAACCTATATACAGCTTTCAAGAAAATTGCTACAATCGCAATTAAAAGAGGTTCAATCACTGAAGATTAGCTTCTTTTTGTAGTTTTCACAATAATTTACGAAAATTATGTAAAAGTTGAAAAACTCTTCAATTCTATATATGTTATACTATAACTAGTTAAAAAAATTTAACGTCTGTAGAAAATAAGGAGAATTCTGCATGGAAGATACGAGAAATATTTACAATATTCTTGCTTGTGAAATCATGGAAAAGGAATTAGAATTACCAATTCACTTCTTTGAAGCCTTGGAAACAGAGGATGCTATTTCTTCTATAAATATCAAGAAACAGCTACTTGAGCTTTTCAAAAATGTTAATATTTCTGACTGTTTTACTGAAAAGAATATCATTCTTGAAGGTTTAAAGCTTACATCCTTACCCATTGAAAACTTAGAAAGTCAGGGATCAGGGATAACATTACTAAAAAACAGAGGGGATATTTTCTTCCTTAATTTATTTTTCTCATACTTCAATGACTTGAATTTGACAAATGCATCAACAGAAACCAATCGAATTCGGGATGCATTACAGGGAGTTTCTAAGAGAGTTGAACACCAAATTG
>JAAFKI010000052.1 GCA_021399345.1 Candidatus Heimdallarchaeota archaeon | reverse complement strand
GTTCATAAGCAACTGCTTTTGCAGCTGGAACCATCTCTTGTTCAGTCTGGTATAATTGTAGTTGTTCTTCAAGTTTAGATTTTTTTAGTCTTAAAGGAATTTTACCGTAAGCTGGAATCACTTTGAGATACTCTTTGCTTGTGGTTATAATACCATAGATTGTGGGTATGATTGCTATAAAGAACAGCGCGCCAAATAAATAACCTAACCAAAGATATTCGAGGTTGAAGCTCGCAAGAGCTGCATAATCAGAACCTCCATAGTTATTCCAAAGTGCTATTCTAACGATAGTATCAATTATAAGTATAACAGTCAAAACTAAACCTGAAATTGGAAGAATGAGATCTTTCTTTCTGACTTCAAATCCTTCCTTGTTCAGTTTGAGATTTTTTAGAATCATATAGTTGAAGAACGATCCTATTGCAAAGAGCACTAGTCCTAGTATCAGCAATATTCTAGATATTGTGTGTGTCTCAAATCGGAGACTGAATTCTATCCCCGAGAAGAAACCTGCTATAAGCAAGAATGGGCTGAAGGATAGGGCGATTGCTGTAAATATCCCATAATTCGAGGTTTTAGAGTTTAATTGCGCTATTTTGTTAAAGTTAAGAGATATACGGATGATGAAGATTACGAACAGAACAATGATCACTCCAACAAATATTCCTATAGAGAAAATCAAATCTTCAATCCATCCTCCAGTAAGATAATTAACGAAATAGTAGATAACATAAACTAAAGACAAAAATGTTGCAACTAAGAACATAGTAGATATATAGAGAATATTTCCTTTGAATTTATCATTGAAAGTCTTCCCACCCATTTTGAAATATTGCTCATTTAGATCATCATCAATTTTTAACCATTCGTCACCTAGTAGATATAGAAAATAGCAGAGAGCTGCGACTAAAACAAACATTATGCCTAAAGTAACGTAGTTCAAGGGTATGATAAAATTATCAGAAATCCAGTAGTAATCCTCTCCTTTATCTAGCAGAGATTGATAAACTACTGGTCTTAGTATTGTGTCGACTAAGATAACCACTATCATTGAAGCAAGAATGATTACTGATCCAAGTTTTTTCTTTCCATCACCTTTGTATAGTTCTTCTTCTTTGAATAGCTTAAATTGCTTATTAATGAATACAAACGCTAGACCAAAGCAAACTAGAGCTACAATTCCAAAGACTCTTGAAAGAACATATGCTGATTCGAGATAATCAGCCACTGAGTATGAATTAGAAGAACCTGCTATTCCAAATAGAAGTCCGTATAAGAAGAAGACAAATATCTTATTTGTGTTTGCAGAGAATTTCTCATTTGTTCGTCCCAGTCTTCTGATACTAGTTAAGAAGAGAATCAGAAACACTAAGAAAATTATACTACATAATCCTGCAATAACAAATCCAACTATTGTGATTATCTCTTCTTGAATTTGAATTCCAATCACTGCTAAGGTTGCAGAAAGCAATATTATAGCTATACTGATCATTAAACCCTTAGTATACCTCCCCAATTTTTGTGTAAGTTTTACAGGTTGAACCTGTACAACATCTGTTTGACTCAATTTTATTCCTCATTATTAGCTGTAGAATTTACTTCGAAGTAAAGTTCCAATTGTACAGATTATTTGAGGAGAATATAAACATTACTGGATGTAGGGAAGTCCAAAAATTGCACCAATGATAGTTTCAACACTTAGAAACGAATTTAAGACAATAAATACTTTGAAAGATAACCCAAAAGAACCAAGAAAAGAAATAATCTTGTTTAAAAAACTAGTTTTTTATAATACTATTTTCTTTCTGAATCATATAAAAAGTGATAATTAATGCATTCAAGCTACAACACTTCCCCACCAATACATCTGATAAAGAATCAAATCAGCAGATCAGCTAAAAGAATCGCAATTGTTCAAACAATCTTTATGGGATCCATCATAACAGTTGTAGCGTTACTCTACAGTGTATTAGATGAACTGCTGGCAATTTTCCAGATTGCACCAGATGATTTGGAAGCTATGCAAGCAGCATTGATGGAAATCATTGACGCACACTCTACAATCTTCTCTGTTCTGACCTTTGTTCTAGTATTAATTTTAGTTTCGGGGATTATGTATCTTATAGCATTTTTCAGAATGGCTAAGAGCTTTATTTTGCTAGCAAAAGTTGTTCCTAGTGTTACTAGTCCAGCTCTCAAAGTAGGAAATTTCCTCAGATATGCACTGTTTATTCAAATCGCAAGTATAATACTAGGACTTTTAGTTGGTGTAGGCATGTCTTACGTAACAGAAATTGCTAATATAATTGCTTTTGGACTTTTAGTAGCAGCTTATTATAATCTGAGCTTAACCTTCAAAAAACTAAAAGAAAATAATCTTTATCCCAAGAAAGAAAGTAGGCTTCTATTCTATTCTCAAATTGTCCCAGTAACTGCAATGATTCCCCTAACTTTCAGTGTTTCTGAATTAAGTTCTGGTGCAGACATCAATTTGATACCTTTGATAATAGGAGGGGTGATTATACTTATTGGGTATATCGGGTTGATGATAGGATTTTACAATCTGAGCAATGATGTTAAATTAATTGAAGGACCTTCAGAAGTTGATTATGGTCATGAGACAAGTACAGTTTATGTCCAACCAAAACAAGCACCTACTGAAATACAATACCAACCAAAACAAATTTCGACACCCAAGGTTCAACAAGCAGATGGGTTAGCAGCTTCCTTCTGTCCAAATTGCGGCAATAAATTAAAAACTAACAAAGCATTTTGCCACAAATGTGGTACAAAAGCAGATGATTATTAATAATCGCT
>JAAFKI010000051.1 GCA_021399345.1 Candidatus Heimdallarchaeota archaeon | reverse complement strand
GAGGAAAGAAGGGAGTGCGCATGAACTCCGACGTCATTCCACCCATTGCGCGACGTGCTGAATGGTTCAAACAGTACTAACTGAGGGACAGGTGGTCACGCACCTGCGAACCATAGGAAAGGTGAGTATTCACCTAGCACTACCTATATATCCTCACTTTCATATTTAAACTCGTAGAAAAATGGAGAAAGGGGAAAGCACCATCTCCCTCGCTTGAGAACGCAATATACACCCACTAGAAGACTTCTGGCAAGATTGAGTAAGTTCTTATACTTCAGTCATCTACGGTTAAGTTAGATTATTAAAAAATTTCTTTTTAAAATGGCGGTTATACCAATCAAGAGTAAGGATATTATAAAATAAGCGAACTTGATATCTAATCTTTCAAGAGAACTATTCAAAGGATACTTATCCACATCATACATGAAAAAAATCTATCTATTCAAGCATCCGCTTATAATATGCTTCAATCCCCATAACCGTCAATTTTTCCGGATCATCTTCAAAGTAGGTGGGGCAATGTTCATGAGATAGTACCTGCTCAACAGATAGTTTTTCTGAGGTAGAACGCTCAAGGAAAAGCACTAGTTCTTCAAAGAACTCTCTTACTCTAGTTATATGATCCTTCTTTACAACATCTCCATGACCAACGACAACCCAATCAATATCCATTTTCTCCCATTCTTGTAAACCGATAATCCAATCATCAAGATTGGTATTGGAAAAAGGAAAATATTGGGCCATCTTGCTAAGCAAATTGTCCCCTGCAATTAGTATCTTGTCTTTTGGAAAGTATCCATATATCGATTCAAGGCTGTGGCCACCCATCTGTTTGAAAATAATATAGTTATCTTCATCACCAATAATCTTCTGATTTGTAAGTACATCAAAATCCAGCGAATTATAGTATTTTTTTCGTTTTTCTCCCCAATTATATCGTTTCATATTCTCATTCAATGAGCCACGAAAATATTCTGAAACTATTATTGGACAGTTCTCAAATGGTTTTATCCCACCTATATGATCTCCATGGGCATGGGTTAAAACCAGTTTTATATTCTTCATATCAGTTCTGTTTTTCATTTCGCGGACGAATTTCTTTGCAGTGTTATTATTCAAGCCTGTATCAATGAATATTAGCTCTGAATCCAGAATTACACAACAGCTATTCACTAAGTAATAGTTGTCATCTTGACAGATAAAAATCGAGGGGGTGAGTTCTATTATATCCATATGCCATCATCATCCTTTTCTTAGTGTTTTGCAAAATTTCTCTCTTCATCAAGCGCATTATCAGAAATATCTATCCCATAAGCCCCATAACCATGCTTACTGAAAAGTGCCAAAGGAGGATTATTACCCCCCGCTCCACAGTCTAAAACTTTCTTCTCAACGTCTTTCCATCTTGCCATATGAAGAAATTTGTATATAGAGGGGCGAAAAATTGCTAACCCAAAATCATTTTCTGATACCATTATAATTTTTTAAGTAATCAAACATTTATGTATATTTCTGACTTTTACTGGTTCTTTCAAACTATTGTTTCAATCTTTTGATGTATTTGGAAATCCATCTTGATAAGAATCCATAAATAAATTCAATCAAATTTTAATCTGCGAGCACATGAAGAGAATCTTGATTTTCGTTAGCCTTCTTTTTTTGAGGTCAACAGATAGTTTTAATTATAAAACGACACATAAAATCGAGATTTGAAGTGTTTAATAAAAACCTTGATAAGTTAAAATACTCCTCTAAAAGCAATGCCTCAAGAAAACTGGAATATTTTGATGGTTGTTCTAAGTACTGTTGCTCCTGATGTAAGAGTAGAGAAAGAAGCAAGGTATTTGGCTAGTAAAGGACATACAGTGACAGTTATTGGAACAAATCCTAAGGGTAATTTAGATAATGAAGAAAAACGAGATGGGTACACCATTCTTAGAGTTCCAAGCTCAAAAAAGCTCTTTTTCAAGTATTTCGAATTCTGGAAGAATGTTAAGAATCTTGTTGGTAAGAACCAGTATGATATTATTCATCTTCATGATCTAAATGTTCTTCCTTTAGCAACAAGATTGAAGAAAAATGCAAAAATACTAGTCTACGATAGTCATGAGAATTTTCCAGAACAGATGTCAGAAACTTTTGGATTTCTTGGTTTGTGGGGTTATACCTGGGTAGAGAGATATTACATCAAAAGAGTTCAAGGTGTTGTTACAGCAGGAATAACTTATTCTGAAAACCTCAAAAGAAAATACAAAGTCGAGAGTTCATGGATTGCTAATTATCCTTCTAGAAAAGATGTGGAAGCTGCCCACAAGAAAAACATTCCACAAGAGTACACTACTGATAAGAAGTTCGTAGTTGTACATTTTGGTGTAATGTATCATAATCTGGGTTATTTTAAGACTGTTGAAGCAGCAAAAATATTAAGTGAGAAATTCAAACCGACTGAACTTGAATTCCTAGTTATGGGGTCAGGAACATCTTTAGAACCAATGGAACAATTAATAGAGAAATATAATCTTTCAGAGTACTTTAAAGTAACAGGATGGATGAATTACTTGGATGCTCTTTCTATTATGCGTAGTTGTGATGTGGGATTGATATTATTTCAACCAGGAAGGAACAATTTCTTGAGAATACCTAATCGTTTGTATGAATATTGCTCCGCAGGTGTTCCATTTATCGGCTCAAATTTTGAAGGATTACAGAGAGCTACTTTGGGAATAGATAATCTTGGAATACTAATTGATCCTACTTCTCCGCAGGAAATAGCTGATGCAATCGTTATACTCATGCAAGATCATGAGAGATTGAAAGATATGAAGAAAACAGCTTCAGAAATATACACGAATAAGTTCAACTGGGAAACAGAAATCGTCAAACTAGAGGAAGAGTACAAGAAAATTTTCCTGAAATTAAAAGAAAATTAGAACCTTCGAACAACATTGTATATTTGTTCTTCTACCAATTTAGCTTTTTCCTTTACCTCAGAAATATCTGTCACTCCTTCAAAGAATTTATTCAAAATATTCTTAATTTTATCAATTCCATAAACTAATTCTGAATATTCTGCAGGATAGCCCAAAGCTACGATACAGTAATCAACACCTCTGAATCTAGGATCTTTTTGGTTTTTGTCACTCACTACATAGAGAAAACTAGTAGCATTATAATGTTTCATTTTTGGTATCTTTACTGGTCCGGAAATAGTTCCAGATTCAAGCATTTCAAGTTCTCCCATACCAAAAATGGTGAAAAGTAGTACCCCTAAGGCTAAAATAACAGTTTCTCGAACATTCTCATATTCAGCAGGGATTTTTTCGATGTAGATAGGATCAGTTCCTGAATCACCAAATCTAAAGAAAGAAACAAAAATCTTATCCAAATCATACTTCGACTCTACTTTGGTTACTTTCTCTATTACATTAGGAATTTGATTAAAGAATCTACCCCGCTTCACAATATAATCAGAAGCTCCTAGTTTCATTGCACTTACTGCAACTTCTTCAGATCCTTGACCTGTTATCATTATCACAGGTATCTCTGTTACTTTCCTGATTTCTTCAAGTATTTCTAAACCAGTTGTATTAACCAGTAAATAATCGAGCAATATCACATCTATATCATATTTCATATCTAATAAAAGAGTTAGAGTTTCTTCTTTTGTTGTAGTAATAAACACTTCTGCATCTGGATAAGACTTTAAAATATTTACTTTGATAAGAAAAGCAATATCATCATCATCTTCACAGAGAAGTATTTTCAGATTACTTGTCATTAGAGATACTCCATACTTACGTATAGTTACTTTTATTTTATAGTTGTTATTGTATCAATCACTCTAATAATCCATCTTCTTTCAAGGATTCAAGGATTTCAGAGATTTCGTCTTGTAATTGGTCTATTTTTTCGTCCTTTGCTTTTTTAGATTTTTGTGTCTTCCTTCTTTCTTCTACTACATCCTTTAGAGAACTACCATCTGGAAGATCAACAAGAGTTCCACCAACTCTTGAAATTTCATCACTAATTGTTTCTAATTGTGCTTCAGATTCATCAAATACTTCTTTGTCAGGTAGCATAGAAGATAAATCAGAAACTTTTGATTCTTCCTCAGAAGGCTTTAAAGAACCAAGATCACTTAAACCTAGTTGGCGCATTAGATTAGATTCATCTAAATCTAGATCTGCTAAAGGTACTGATGTAAACTGATCAATAGTAGTTTGATCTTGACTAACAGGGGTTTCTTCAAAATGTAGAGCAGCAGCTTCTTTCTGTTTGCAGTGATGATCTTCAGTTATTGGATGATGTTTTCCACAATATGGACAGACAGTCTCATGTAGTGTTTGAATGTGGACTCCTAAGGCTCTTTGATCATGGGTTACAAAACCACAGAACGAACACTTCAGTAAAGGTACGAAGTTTTCTGAAGCAACAAATTCATCAAAATTGGCATAAAGATACCACAATAGAGAAATTCTGACCGTTTTAGAAGTTGACCAGCCTGTTTTTTTCTTAATAGACATCAAACTTTCTTGACTAACTTGATCTTTTAATCGAAAAGAAAGTTTTGCTTCTCGTTTTTTCTTTGACTCTTCTTCATAGCGTTTCATCAGAAGAACTTCCAATTTGATATAATCATTAAGTTCCTCTATGATGTTAATTCGATTTTTCATTTTTCTTACTCTTAGTGCTAAATCATCAAGAGAAAGCGTTATAATCTGACTAGCTCCCCCGAATTGTTGTGATTGTTCCAAAACTGCATCTTTGAAATTTTTAGGAACATTTATTGTATAAACATTTGAAGCTCTATTTCCGCTTGTTTTTGGAGTCATTATTCTCACTTTGCACGTATTATTTGCGTATTATGTGATTCAGTATTACATTTTTTAAAGGTTTTGCCTAAACTAGGCTTTTTATTTCGCAAGATATCTAGTGTTTAAACAAAAGTAATATTAGATGCCATCTAGATGTTCGTTTGAGAGTTAATGATGTTCATGCACTACATTAAACGAGAGTAATGCAATAAAAACGGGGAGCTGAAACTCTCTCTATTTTCCATCAACTGTCAAATTAATTGGAATTCCTGCTGCTATACTTCCACTTACTATACAGTAATTTCTGAAAATATCTACACACTTGATATACTGAGCAGCTTCCTTACTTTCAACTTCAGGTTCTAAATTTACATCTATTTTGGATATTCTCCAAAAACCATCTTCGTTTCTTTTTCTTGTAAACTTTACTTTAGTTTTCAAGTTTGTGACAGCTAGTTTCTTCTTTGTGACACAAAATATAAGAGAGGCAGATAGACAATTCCCTACTGCAGTGGCAAGAAGCATGGATGCTGTTGGTCCAAGCCCCTCTCCCCCTGGAATTTCCTCTGATTCATCTAGAAGTAGATTAGGGATTGTACTTTTACCAAAATCTACTTCAAATTTGTAATTATCTTTTTTAATCATATTAATTTCATATTCAAAACTCTCTGTGTTAGACATCTCATATCACCTCTAAAACAATTAAAATTCATTATCCAGAAATAAGTATATCATCTAGAACCTCTTCTAAATCTGGTCTATCTGGTGGGTCATCTGTTTTTTCTAATTCCCCTTCAGTTATAGCTTCACTAAGGTCAAGATCAAGTTTACCCTTTCTTCTTGAAGGACCTGGTACTACCATGGTCCCACTAAGATTTTCTATTTTATCATTGATTTCCATTACAAGATTTACCAATTTTGTAATTTGTTCATTACTAAAACCAGATACTGTAAGCAGATCTGTTTTAGCTTGTTCTTCAAAACTCGAAACAGATTCACTTGTTGCTACTGCAATGGTTTTTGAATCGGGTTCTATATCATTTTCAACTATAGCTTTACGTTTTTCAGGAGATGACATCGCTTTAGCAGCTTTTGCAGCTAGTGCTTCTGTTGGGAAAAGTTCAGTTAATTCTGTTAAAACTTGAGCTTGATTAGCTTCGTTAAGTAGAATTAGTTTACCCTTCAAACCATCTCTTTCATCAATTAAATCTTCAAATTCATTCTCTAAAGTATCATATTTATCTTTTACAAGTTTATTTTCTTGATTTAGAAGTTTAATTAATTTAATTAGTTTGGGTAAACTACGAGCAAGTTCTGTTGCATTATTCTGCATCTCTGAATATCTTGCTGCAGAGACTAGTTTTACACCTTTCTTGCTTTGTTGTTTGAATTCTTCTTCCAAACCCTCAACTCTTTTTTTAAGGCCCCTATTTTGGACAAGAAGTCTTTCAACTAGAAGTTTAACCTTTCTAAGTGCTTCAAGAAGAATTCTATTTCGTTCTTGTAGTTCCTTTACATCCGATTCAGTGAAACTTTTCTGGTCTAGAATCTCATCTATATCCTCATCTTCCTCGTCGTAAGATTGTTGGATTTCTTCCATGAGCTTATCTTCGGGATTTAGACCAGTGAAACGCATATACTATTCACATCAATGCTAAAATGATACTGTTCTTCCCCTTAAAAAAAATTTGCTTATTGTTAAGAATTGTTTGAAATAGTTTTCACTCAAGTGGAAAATTTTATTTCCAGCTTAAAATATGATACTTTATGACCGTCTCAGCGTATATTTTCTTCATTGTGGACTTAGGAAAAACACAAGAAGTAGTGAATGCTCTAAGAGAAATTCCCAATATCGTTAATGTTGCAGTAGTTACTGGAGAATATGACATTGTTGTAAAAATTATAGTCGAAAATTTAGAAGAATTATTCCATGTAACTACAGAAAAAATACATATGATTGAAGGAATTTCAGAAACCCAAACATCTGTAATTGAGAAAGAAGTTCTAAAAGAGTGAAATAAATGCCAGCTCCAGAAAATCGTCCAGTAAGTAGATTTAGAAAAAAGAGCACTTTCTATTTACTGGCATTAGCAAGTGGAATACTCACAAGTATCTATGTAGTCTTAGATGATTATGTAAATTTTGAAATGATTACAAATCCATTTGTTTTTGGAGCTTTTGAAATGGTTGTAGGGTTCATAGTCACTTTTTTAGTTGTATTAGCACTCCATATACCTGGAAAAGGTAGAACAAGGCTTGGAAGAAAATTTAACTTGGGATATAAGTTAGATGGAAATTTCCAGAAACTAAAACTACCAACAGGAAAAACAGCTACTTATACATTGCTTGCAGGAATATTTGCAACAGGGGCAACAATTCTCTATTATTATCTAATGAGTAAAAATGGATCATCTGTGATAATGCCATTTAGTCAATTCGTGCTAATATACTTACTAATTGGAGATGCAATTTCTGATAGAGAAAAGCCAGTTATTGTTGAAATTCAGTCAATCGCCATGATAGCTTTTGGTGTAATTATTGCATCTGTTTCAGGAATAGGTAGTGATGGTTCCTTTACTGATTTCCTACTAAATGTGTTTATGATTGTGGGACCATTTTCATTGTTTTCAGCACTCTATATTTACTTCCAAAAGAAAGCTTTGACTACCAAGGATAAGCAAGGTAAATTTTATGATTCCATCAACTTAAGAATTTGGACAATGTTAATAATAACTATTGGTCAAGTAGTAGCAGCAGCTCCTGCACTTTCAAAGGGAGGTTTTTCTGAGGTCAGCAATTCTTGGAAAATTGCTTTGACTCCAGTGATTTTTTCTATGTTATTGGCTTTTCTATCAATTGTTTTCTACACTAGAGCTCTTACAATGGGTAAGATGTCTATTGTCAAAGCTTTGAGTAGCGTTAGTGTTGTAACTACATTTCCCATTATTGGTTTAGCTAGTATCTGGTTACCTAATATTTTTGGTTTTGGGGGAGAAAATCTTGTACTTGATATTGTTCTGAAACTATCAGGTTCATTTCTAATATTAATCGGAGTTATTGCTTTAGCATTATCAGAAACCAAAAGTATCCTTTTAGCGAAAGCAAAACAAGGATTTGCAATAAAAGTTGAAGAATTAACTAGAATAAAAGGAATAGAAAGTGTATCATTTATTACAGGACAATATGATTTGCTAATTAATATCAAGATGCGAAGCATAGGTAAAGCTTTTAGTTTAGTTGAAAAATCAATTGCAAAACTGCCTTGGATTGATGATGTAATAACATTTCAAATAATGAAAGAATATGAATAAAAACAGGATTATTTGTAAAATTCTTTCAACTTTTCATAAGAAAAATCTAAATAGTTATTTGATTTGTAAAAGATGAACGTAATGGAAGTTTTTAATATTCACAGCAAAAAGGGAGAGAAGGTTTTTGGCTATATTGACATGTTGGAGTATCCACATGGGACAAAAGAGAGATTACCAATTTGCTTGATTGAAGGCTTAGAGGAAGGCCCTACTTTCCTTTTAACCGGTAACATTCATGGAAATGAACTCCATGGTTTGGTAACTCTTCAGGAAATAATTCAAGAAGTAGACCCTACACAAGTAAAAGGAACATTAATTATAATACCATCGTTGAATCCTGCTGGATTATTGGTAATGACTCGGACACCACTTTATGTGAGTACAGATCCCAATAGACTATGGCCAGACCCTAAACCCAAGAAGAAACCTCAGTTAAAGTATGTAGACCTATATGATGAAAATCTTGATCCAGAAAAACATCCAAATATCCAGGAGAAGTTTTACACCAAATTTGCAAAGATATTTGATCAAGTCGATTATTTCATTGATCTCCATTGTCATGCTATTCGTTCTTTACCATACTCATACCTAGATAGAGTATACTATGATGAAAAAAATGAAAACCAGAAAGAAGAATCACAAGAACTATTTGATAAGACTAAAAAACTGGTGGAAGCATTTGGTTTTACTTTAGTGTTGGAGGGGCCACCTAAATATTATTTTAAGGAAAATTTGCAAAGATCTACTACTGGTAGCTTTGTAAATAAATATCGGAAACCAGGATTTACCGTTGAATTGGGAGCTTCTGGTTATGTAGATACAGATATTGTAGCCAATGCCAAAATTGGTGTTTGGAATGTATTAAAATATACTGGAATGATTGAAGGAGATTTAGTAAAAATAACTGATTTTCCAGTGTTAGATGAAAAAATGTGGCGAGAGATTTTGATTAGAACTTCACATTCTGGTTTCTTTATTCCTCTTGTGAAAGCTGGAGAAATCGTTGAAAAAGGGATACCAATTTTTGAAGTTAGGGATATTTTTGGTAAAATCAAGGAAACCATTGTAGCACCAGATTATGGAACAATTCTAGGAATCTGGGATGACATCAGATGTTATCCAAATCAGGAAATAGCAGTTTTCTTAATTGATAACACAATAGACCTCGTTTTACCTTGGGAATATGAGAAAAAAGAAGAGAAAAAGGAGTAGAAATATTTCTAATCTTCTTCTATTTCCATTGTTATTACTTTATAGTTAGGTAATTTACTCTTGAATTCTTCAATGAATGAAAGTTCCCCTATTCCGCGTCCTACGTGCATAGGAATGGTAAATTCAGCATCTATTGCCTTAGCTGCTTCAACAGCTTCATCAACATCCATCACATATGTTCCTGAAATAGGTATTAAAGCAATGGTTGGTTTTAAACCATCCATCTCAGGAATTTTATCTGCATCTCCTGCATGATAAACAGTGATGCCATCAATATCCAAAATTGAACCTATATGCCCAGATTCTTTGGGATGGAAAGGAGTTTTTGTTTCTGGATCTCTAAACCTATGAATATTATAAGCAGCAATTGCAGAGATCTTGATTCCTTCAATTTCTAGAGAATCACCTGGGTTTAGCTCTTTCATTACTTTCTTCTGAGTAATTTTCTCATCAAATATCTCTTGAACAATTGATGGCCCAAGTAGGATTGTTTCACTTGTTGTGACTTGGTTTATTGCTTCAGGATTGCAATGATCAAAGTGCTCATGACTACTAATCACTATATCAGCTTTAGGTAAATCAGTTTTACCTAACTTATATGGATCAATATAGATATTTTTCCCCTTTGCTTCAATCAAAAAAGCATCATGCCCTAACCAATGAATTTTGATTCCTTCATACTCAAACATAGTAATCGATTAAAAGGAAAAATAGACATATATAAAGATTCTATCAGAAGAAGAAAAGAAGAAAAGAAGAAAATATTAGTATACTCTCTTATCTTTTACAAAAACAAATATTTCTTCAGGAATTATATGGGCGAGAATTTTATCTCCTACTTTCAACTTAGCGTATTCTTCAGTACGTTCAACAACATCTACTAGAAGAATTGTACCATCTTCTAACAATCCTGTTAATTTTACTTCAGTTCCAAGATATTCGATTGTGTTGATTTCGATTTCAACAGTGCTTTCAGATTCCTTATTTAACAGAATATTCTCAGGTCTAATAACAAGGTCAACTTTTGTATCAACTGGTAGAACTTCTTTAGTAGCGATTGGAATCCGATCACCACCCTTAAGCTCAACAACATTAGCTTTTATCACTTTTCCTGATACTGTACTTGAACTTCCAACAAATTGAGCAACAAATAATGTTTTAGGATCTGTGAAAACGTCTAGAGGAGTTCCATATTGTTCAATAAAACCAATATTCATAACTGCAATCCTATCACTAATTGCAAGAGCTTCTGCCTGATCATGAGTCACATACACTGCAGTCATACCGATTTTTTTGATGATTGAACGAATTTCAGTTCTTAATTCCTTTCTAAGTTTAGCATCAAGATTACTCAAAGGTTCATCACATAAGAGAATATCAGGTTCTACGACGATACTTCTAGCAAGAGCGATACGCTGTTGTTGTCCTCCAGAAAGCTCTGTTGGATGTTTTTCAGCTTGATCTGAAAGTTGAACTAATTCTAACACTTCTTCTACTTTTTTCTTTCTGAAGTTGAATGCAGGATCCAAAGAAGCTTTTGCATCTAGATAGTTTGCTCTTCTGTTAATCCAGAAATAAGGTTTTATTATCCAGAAGAAATTAAGTAAAGGATTTTTTCTAATATTAGTTTTTTCATATCTAGTCTTTCTTTTTGGAATCCACTCTGGAAGCTCTTTAACGATATTTTCATAATGAAATCTAATTGTTGCTTGTAAAGCCCCTATTAAGAATTTCGCTAGTCGGTGGATTGAATTTAAACTATATTTCAATTTAAATGCAGATATATCTTCTGGAATTTTGAAAACTTGAAGAATATCTTCAACAGTGAAGTGCCAAACTTCTTGTGGTTTTTTACCAATAATAAACTCCTTCAAGTTTTCTGCAGCTTGAGTTAATTCTTCAGATGCCCCATAATTATTGAAAGAAACTCCTTCTATGACTCCTTCAGGATTGACATCTGCAATATAAACAATTTGACTTTTTAATCGAAGCTTTAAACCATATTCAACATTTTTAAAAATTGTCAAATGAGGCCACAAGGCGTAATTTTGGAAAATCATGGCAGTATTGCGCTTTTGGGGTGGGAGATAAGTTATTTCTTTATCCCCAAGATAAATTTGTCCTTCAAAGGGTTCAACAAAACCAGCGAGAGCTCTTAGAAGTGTAGATTTACCACATCCAGAAGGGCCCAACAAGGTTGTTATTTCTCCATCGTGAACATTCAGTGTTATATTGTCTATAGCTACAAAATCATCATAAGCGATACTCACTTTTTCATACTTAACCGAAACCATATTTCTCAACACTTCAAGACTTGAGCTGACTAATGGAGATAAATATAAAAATCTTTGCTGAACTACACAAACTTAAGCGCAATTTATTATTCATCCAAGAAATTTTAGCTATCGAGGATAAAGAATAAAAAGGGAGGGTTTGATAAGACCTTAAAGAATTAGAGGTGCCAACATGGCAAAAAGAAATCCAACACAATTTTTGAAAGAAGAATACAAACAAATCCAAAAAGAAGGTCGTGAATGGGTACATAGATCATTGGAAACCCCTTCAGAAACTCAAGTTAAAGTAGATGGTAAAGAATTATTGATGTTATGTTCAAATAATTACTTAAATCTAGCAAATCATCCACATTTAAGGAAAAGAGCTATAGAAGCAGTTGAGAAATATGGTGCTGGTTCTGGTTCAGTTCGAGCAATAGCTGGAAATATGGCAATTCACGAGGAATGGGAGCGAAAACATGCTGATTTCAAAGAGCAAGAAGCTTCAATGGTATGGATGAGTGGATTCATAGCAAATGAAGGAGCTATTCCAACTTTAGTTAGAAAAAATGATTTTATTATTTCTGACCAACTAAATCATGGATCAATTATAGATGGAGTGCGATTGACTAAAACAGTTAGAACAATTTATGATCACTGTGATATGGGTAGTCTAGAAGAGAGATTAAAAGAAGCAGATGCAGCAGATCCAAATGGAGAAAAGAGAATATTAGTCATAACTGATGGTGTCTTTTCGATGGACGGAGACATGGCTCCATTGGATGAGATACAGAAACTTGGTGAAGAATATGGAGCTATGATATTTGTCGATGATGCACATGGAGACGGTGTTCTTGGTCGCAATAAAAAAGGTAAAGGTATCGTTGATCACTTTGGTCTTCAAGGTGATGTTCAAGTTGAAATGAATACTTACTCTAAGGCTATGGGTGTTGTTGGTGGAGCTATCGTTGGTTCTAAAAACTTAGTCAATTTCCTTCGAAACACTGGTCGCTCTTATCTTCTTAGTGGTTCCCAACCTCCAGCAGTTGCTGGTGCAGCTCTTGGTTCTTTAGAAGTTCTAGATCCTAAATCACCTTTTCATGAACCTGTAGTAGAAAAACTCCTAGATAACTGTGTTTACTTCAAGAGCAAAATCGTTGACATAGGTTATGGACATGACATAACAGTTGCTTCATCTAAATGTCCAACTGCTATTGTGCCTATAATCTGCGGAGAAAATGAAGTTGCTAAAAATCTAAGCGACAGACTCATGGAAGAAGGTATATTTGCCTTACCAATAGTCTTTCCAATGGTTCCAAGAGGTACAGCTAGAATTAGAGTAATGATGAACGCAGGTCTGACAAAAGAAGATTTAGACTTTGCTTTAATGAAATTTGAAGATTTAGGAAGAGAATTGAAAATATTCTAACATTTATCTCTTCATTCATTTTTCTTATATTTTTTTTACCTTCTCCCTCATATATAATTCACAATTTTTAAAAGCAGCCTATTTCATTCATTTTGTGGTTTATAGAAGGTCATTATTTTGACAGAAGAGAAAGCAGGATTTTTCTCTACGGAAAGAGGAAAAAGGTTCATTAAATTCGCAATCATAGGAACTATTGGCTGGGGATTGAACTTTCTTCTGTTATATCTCTTTGATATGCTATTGGGGATCACTCTTTTGAAGGATATTGACATATCAATATGGATATTTGCCATTAATCAAGGTGTTATAGCATCTCTGCTTTCCATGGCTATTGTTTTTGTTTTTACTTTCGTTATGAACAAAATTTGGACTTTTAAAAATCAAGGCAAAGAATTCCAACCAAGTACTATCTTTCAGTTTTTTCAATTCACCCTAATTGGCTTTGTAGGATATGCAATTTATACAGGAATTATGATGGGGCTTCATGGGTCATTGCTCTGGAATAAGTACTTGGTGATGACAATTGCATTTTATGCTGGTTTAATCAGTAATTTTACCTGGAATGATCTGTGGACTTTCAATCCTAAATTTATAGAAAAGAGAATGAAAAGAAGAGAAGAGAGAAGAGAAAGGAAGGAAAACAAAAACAAAAGAAATCAGGAATTGAATCAGATTAATCTTGAATGAGAAAATTGGAATATTCAAAATGGAAATGTGTTCGTATAGAGAGCTTCTTCTGCATCTTATTATAATCTCTCTACAAAAGTGTTCCAAAAAGCCTTGATTTATTGAAGTAAGATTTAAATAGAAATTTCATTCATTTTAGTTTCAGAGGGTAGAAAAAAGGAGAAAATGACGTTTCTTAAGAAGTCTTTGAATGAGCGCAAACAAGAAAATTAACCAATTAGAGTATGTTCATTATATAAAACGCTGTGATACAACGAGGTAAATGTAGAAATGGTAAAGAAAACAGAACAAATGGAATTCTGGAGTGGCAATTTCGGTAAAGAATATACCGATAGAAATGAAGTCTTGAATGTTAAAGAATGGGATAAGTTCTATGAAGAAACCCGGGGAATTTCTCGAACTGCTATGAATACTGAATGTATTGGTGGTTTTTCAAGAGATATTAAGGTTTTAGAAGTAGGGTGTAATGTTGGCCATCAACTGCTATGTTTACAAGCAATGGGTTTCAAAAACCTTTATGGAATCGAACTCCAACCATATGCGGTAGAAAAAGCCAAGGAGCATACAAAAAACATCAATATCTTTCAGGGATCGGGATTTGATACCCCTTTTAAAGATGGGTATTTTGATTTAGTGTTCACCAGCGGAGTGTTGATACATATTTCACCAAATGATCTTAATGAAATTTTAAGTGAAATTTATCGTTGCTCAAAACAATGGATTTGGGGGTTTGAATATTTTGCAGAGACTCATCAAGAAATTACTTACCGAGGGAAGTCTAATGTTCTGTGGAAGGGTAATTTCGCAAAAAATTATTTTGAAACATTTCCCGATTTGATGTTACTTAAAGAAAAAAAATATCCATACCGAACTAATCAAAATGAGGATTCAATGTTCCTTCTTCAAAAAAAGGATAGTTGAAATTTTATTGCTGCAGCTGTTCTCTCATATTCATATCTGAAACGTGTGTTTGCTGTAGCAACAATTCTCCTACTTCATATCTCCCAAATATTCATTGATAATTTTAAGGTATTTTCTAACACTCTTGCCTGTTTTGCTAGATTTAGAATTAGGACTTATGATGAAAAACGAATCTAAACTCGCAAGAATATATAGGAAATAAACTATAGAAAATTGTTCGAGAAAGCTAAATTCCACTTCTAACTGACAATATTTATTAACTCATAAGCACAATTAGCTATTTGATATGAGGGATGCAACTACAAGAATCAAACCAATTTTTTTAATTTTACTTATTTTTCTTAGCTCAATTTTTATTACTTATTCTGTTTCTTCAAATCAAAATGGAATAAAAACTACACAAATCCATCAGACTGAAACATTCAACTTTGATTCTTTAGTTTCGAGTGGGCCTATTCTGATTAGTTCAGATGATAATTTTACAGATTATGGATTTTCCGGATTAGGGACCCCTGAAGAACCATATTTAATTGAAAATCTGGATATTAATACATCTTCAAGCGTAGGGATTTCAATAAATTCAACTTCAAAAAGTTTCATAATTAGGAATTGTCAGATTGATGCTGAAAAAATTGGTATTTGGATAATTAGTATTGTTCAAGGTACAGCTCAAATTGTCAATAATATAGTCAAAAACAACAACGCTACAGGAATATCTCTTCTAGATTATTATCCAAGAGTTCCTGCTCCTGAAAATATGACAGGGGAGGAACCTTTACTTGATGATAAATACGTAGCAAAAATATCAGCAAATGTAGTTTCAAATAACACTTATGGTATTCATATAGCTATTGGAATTATTGGAAATAATTCTGCTGTTCTGATAGAGAAAAATACTTGTGAATTCAATCAACACCGAGCAATTGAGCTTATAGCTTCAGGGAGCGTAATTAGAGAGAATCAAATCAATTTTAATGCTGGAGGTATGCATCTATTTGGTTCAAACCTTACAATTTCAAACAATATCTGTAGTAACAATGATTTTGGAATGATCATTAGTGCTGATTTTAGTGAGATTTCAAACAATTACTGTGCAAATAATGAAATAGGTATTGGAATTAACAGTTATCATTCCATCTTTAGTAACAACACCTGTACTAAAAACTCTTTGTATGGATTTGAGATATATAAGGCTTCATCTTACATAAACATCACATATAACGAAATAAGTGAGAATCTGTATGGAATCAAAGCTATAGGATATTTTGTAACATATAATTACAATATTTTCGAAAGGAATACACTATATGCAATATTGCTCAATTTAACTATAATTTTCGAAACACAGGAATATCATGCTTACAAACACATTATTCATCATAATGATTTCATAAAAAACAACAAAAATGGGAAGAGTCAAGCTTTTGATGAAGGATTTAACACAACTTGGTATGATAAAACAACACTCGAAGGAAATTATTGGGATGATCTGAGGAGGAGGGCTGAGTATCCTTTAGATGGTCCATTCAATACAATTGACCCTTATCCTCTCAAAAATCCAGCTGTTTATGTCAAAACAAGTTTTTCGACTTTCTGGATACTATTGGTTGCTTTAGTAATTCCCATTTTCGTTAGAAGGAAATTAAAAAACTAATCTTTCCTTTCTTCTTTTTTCATATTTGATCAGCTTGTTCTAAATTACATATCCACAAAGGTTTCCTTTCTATGAATAGAAAAAGATCTTCTGCTAAAGAAATATCAGTTTCATAGATTTCACCAAGCTTTTCATCTGCCCCAAAAATCTTTAGTTTTTCCTTAATTTCGATTTTAAGGAATGAATCAACATTCAACATGAAAGTATTTTTCTTCACCAAACTTTCAAGAAATTCGAATACATTCTGACCTTTCTTTGTAAAGTGAATTACCCAGCGCTCATTATCTATAAATGGTCCAGCTACAACATCAACGTGCTTAGTATATTGCTGAAGGAATTTAAGAGACTCCTCTGATGTAATTAAAGGTCCTTCTTTTCTAATTGAAATCTGTGGGTTTAAATCCAGCAATGACAAAAATAAGCCATAATACTCATCAGAGACAAATGCTTTTGATCTTTCCAAAATATAGTTATTGTTAAATAATTCTACCTGAAAGCCATTCTTCATTGAAATTGCTTTTTGCCAACAAATTTCAGTTTCCTGAAAATTTCGCTTAGTAGCTAGAATTACAAGTTGTCTACCTGAAAAGATGATTTTTCGCATAAGGTCAGAATATGATGGAATCTCACAGAGTAAATCTTCAAAAAAACTAATTTTTGGTTCAAACCTATATGTATTAGCTGCAGCCACCAATGAGGTAAATTGATCAACAGATACATCAGCTGCAACATTATCCTTAGGATTTAGAGGATCTGGTACATATAAAGGATAATATTTCAATAACATTTCACTTGTTAGAAGATCTACATCTTCTGACTTCTCAAAGTTTTTCTTCAAATCAATAATCGTTCTAGGTCTCCATTTTCCAATGTTTTCGATAGTTTTCTCAAATGTCCCATAAAACAAAATGAGTAATTCACAAAGATATCCATTGAAACCAATTGCACCTACTTCATTTCTGTAAACACCTATGGTCTTCAGAAATTTCTTCAGTAGAAGAACTTCATTTCTATCTTCTTCTTTCATATGCGTAATCAGGTATTGAGAATGCATCGGGATTAAATCAAAAATGGATTTTGTTTCTTCTCCTGGTGTTACTTCAAAGCCTACAAAGAGATTAATGAGTTCATCACCCGCAACAATTCTAAGATAGGGGATTTTTCCTGTATGTTTTGTGATTGTTATTGGATCCTTTTTTATTCTATCTTTTTTCAATCTTTTTTCCAAAGCATCTAGAATTTGGTGCATCTTTGGTTTATCAGCTCTTTGCAGGATTAGCATTAGATCGAATGTCTCATCTTCACTTAGATAGGTTTTTCTGACAAAAGAACCTTGAGTTTCAACTCTCCCAATATACCCTAAAGAACCTAAATCCTGTTGTATCTTTTCTCTGAGAATTGAAAGAATCTCTCTTACCCTCTCATGTTGTTCCCATTGGACTTGAATTACTTCCAAAACTTTCTTTTCAATTACTTTTGAAGTATCCTTTGGGGCTTTTTTACTCATGAAATCACCTTTTATCTAATGCTTCTACTTTATAGAGTACTGAATATTCTGGTCCCTCTGTTTTTAATATAGATTTTTTGAGTTGTACTGAACTAATTTCTTGAACTCCGCAGCTATATTCTGAAAGGTTATTTATAACCTTAATCAATTCGTCCTTATTTTTGGGCGATTTCACTCTTCCTATTGTTAAATGAGGTTTAAAAGGTCTAGAATCAACTTTGAAACCCTTAGTTCTTAATTTATTTCTGATTTCCTTTTGAATTTCCTTCAGTTTTTCAATCTCTCCGTTTATTTCGCAATAAACAACCCTGATATGTTTCTCATTTGGTAAAACACCAGGTCCTTTTACTTGAAGTTTCAGGCTTTCAAATTCTATTTCTGAAAGCATCTCTGATAAGATGGTTACTTGTTCTTCCGATATCTCACCTAGAAATTCCATGGTAATATGCAAGATCTCAGGATTTACTAGTCTTACATTTGCACCTGAATTCTTGATTTGATCCTGAATTTCTTGTACTCCTTTCAAGACATTTTCATCTTCAAAGTTGATAGATATGAATGCACGTACCATTTTCAAATAACAATTTTCTATCATTTTATAAATTTTGACGAGGTTACAATCAATTTGCTTTAACAACATTTTTAATTACCTTAATTATTCTCACAATGAACTAAATGACTAAACCCAAAGCAACAATCATTGGAGTTACTGGAATGCCTGGTTCTGGTAAGAGTGAATTCGCTAGATTCGCTGAAAAACTGGGTTATCAAACTGTTGTAATGGGTGATGTAGTCAGAACAAAAGTCATTGAGGAAGGATTCGAACCTACCCCTGAGATGAGCAGAAAATACATGATCAAGCTAAGAGAAGATTTTGGTGAGACAGCTGTAGCCCATCTTACTTGTGAAACAATAGAGAAATTGAAACAACAAGGTATTCTCATGATTATCATTGATGGAATCAGAAGTCAAGCTGAAGTTACACATTTCAAGAATCATCTTAATAATGATTTTCTGATTGTTGCGATACATGTAGATCCAAGACTAAGATATGATCGACTTAAATTGAGAGGGCGGAAAGATGCTCCCCAAACTGAAAAAGATTTTCGGTTGAGAGATGAAGATGAATTAAAACTTGGATTAGGAGAGACTATCGCTTTCTCAAATTATGTGATTCCAAATAATAATGCTCTTGAATCTTTTAGAGAACATTCATTAAGTCTTCTTGAAGAATTGAACAAAAGGGTGAGATAATGCAAATAAAATTGAGTTTGCGAGTACCTCTTTTTTCTACTGAAGAAGAAAGCAAAGTTATGATGTGTATCGAGAATTTACTTTGTGTTCAACCTGAACTCAAACGTATTGATGATGAGGAAATCACTTATTTTACTGCCGAAAACCTTCCAATTGATGTTTTGAAAAGATTATTCAATCACATAAGGCAAAATTTCATATTAGATTCAGTCAGGCAATGTATAAGACGTGATTATTACTCTAATTCTTTAATTATCCCTCTGCACAAACAAGCGCTTTTTGCTAATAAAATTGCTTTTACTACTGAAGGTACTTCTTCACCATTAGGAGATGTTGAATTAATTATTCAACCCGATGATTGTGATAAATTCTTAGACTGGTTTGTACCAAAAACAGAAGATGGGAAAGAGTTGGTAATCAGAAAATTTTCTGAAATCACTAGTCTTTAGGTTTTAATTCAATTCTTAATCCATCCTCTGCAAACTCACAATTTGAGAATATTTCCCTAGAATCTCTTAAGGATTCTTCCAAATTCTTGTGAAGTTCAGATATATGAGTCATTATTAGCCGTTTTACTTTTGCTTTTTTTGCAACTTGAGCGGCATCAATACAAGTAGAATGAAGATGTTTTTTCGCTCTTTCTTCTTCATAAGGGGGGTAGGTAGCATCATGAATCAAGAGATCAGCATTTTTTGCAAATTCAATTACTTTCTCATCAAAAGGAGTATCACCTGTAATGACAATTTTAAGGTTATTTTTCTCTACTTTGTCTAGAACATCGGAAGGAGAAATAGTTTTTCCATCTATTTCTACAGAAATACCATTCTGAAGCTTTTTCCACATTTCTCCTCGTGGAACATTCATTTCTGTTGCTTTTTCAACATTGAATTTGCGCCTTTTTGGCTTAGTAACTAATCTATAACCAAAACTAGTATCTGAATGAGTAATAGGAAATGAATCTAAACTAAAATCCTTATTCTCTAAAATATTTCCACCAGAAGTCTCTATTATTTTAATTTCATATTCTGGCTTAAATCTATAAGCTAAAAATAGAAGAGAAACAAAGTTTGATGTCCAAGCTGGTCCTATTATAGTGATTGGAGTTTTAATATTGCGAAAATTCCTTGTTATAAGTAATCCCATAAGTCCTAGTGTGTGATCAGAATGGAGATGAGTAAGAATTATTGTTAATTTAGTGAACTTTATTTTTTGGTCAATCATCTGGTATTGTGTTGCTTCACCTACGTCAAAGAGAAGAGTATGACTTTTGTATTTTACAACTAATGCACTCTGTTTTCTGGTTGATTGAGGAGGAGCCGAAGAGGTTCCTAGGAAAATTATGGACATCTCATTTGACATTCAATCACTTTAAGACAAGGATTCTTCTAGTTAACGATTTATGAATGAATGTATCTATTAGTGTTACTATCTGATAATCAGTTTTTTCGACAATTGCTTCAGGTTCGAGAGTAGAAGGGGTACAATAGACAAGATGTCTGTTTTTCATCAAATATTCTTTTGACTCAGTTAAAAAATCATATGTCAATTTTGAAACTTTTTCTCCATGAGTAGATGATTGCAATGAATAAGGAGGGTCAGTTGCAGCTGCATGAAAGAATTTTATAGGTATGTTGCGAGAATCCCCTTGAAGAACTTCATAATTTGATCGCTTGAATTGTTTCATATTTCTAACTGAACCTTTGACTGCATAAGGATCTAAATCTGTACCTATTGTATAAGCCCCCAAATATGACGCTTCTAAAAGGAAACCTCCTCCTCCACAGAAAGGGTCAAAAAAGATTTCACCTCTTCTTATTCTAGACAGATTCACCAAGGCTCTGGCATAATCAGTTCTCATTGCTCCTGGTCTGAAAAAATCTCTCTTTCCAGGCTCCCTAATCGAGTATTTTTTGCGATCAATTGTCCATATTTCTAAACCTAAGAAGAATCGATTTTTTATTAGAATTGTTCGAAAAGTATAATCTGGGGATCTCAAATCAACCTCAAGTTCATTTTCTTCAAACTTCTTGTAGATATGATTTCCCAAATCTCTTTCTAAATCCACTGATTTAATTTTAACTTCCTTTTTACCAATTCTAGTTACTCTTGAACAAAAAGTTGAACCTGTTCCCAGTTCTGATATTTCATATGTGTGTTGAAAGATTATTTTATGTTCATCAATTTCTCCAGTATCTGTTAACTCAAGAAGTGAATGAACAAAAGCACATCTACTCACAGCGTATATAGGATTATCATCTGTTTCGAAAATAACGATTTGAGAGTTTACTTCTACTACATGATACTTCACATTTTCTGCTTCTAATACTGCATAAAGCTCTTCATACCCCAATGGTTGAAAATGACCACAGATATGTGCTAGGTATTTTTTCATAGAAATTTTTCTCCAATAAAGTTACTAATCAGAGAACTGATATCAATTTGTTCTATATCTTCTCTTGGCACAGTGTTTGTTGACAGAATAGAATCGACACCTATATTATACATCTTTTTGAAAACCTCAGAATCAGAGAGACCATGAACAACTATAAATTTAAGACTAGAAGGTCCTTTATCAAGAAGAATCTTACTTGCTTTGATAGCTGTACCTCCAGAAGTGATTACATCATCAAAAAGAATGATTGTTTTTGATTCGCAAACAAAATCTGCTTCTTTGAATCGTACTTCATGACTTTGTGGGTCTCTATATTTCTCTAATATGAAACTCAGTAAAGAAAGTTCCTTGGCTAATGTTTTAATTTCTTCTTGACTACCTTTATCAGGTCCAACTATAATCCATTCTTCGTTTACTTTATCCTTTAAGAAATCAGAAATTGCTGGAAGAGCACTAAGATTATACTTTTCCAAAGTTTCTGTTGTTTTATGAAATACTTCTTGATTGTGAACGTTAATTGTAATAAGTGAATCTAGTCCTGCTTGCTGAAGTAAATCCATAGTAATAGTATGGGATACAACTTCACCATCTAGTCTTCTTCTGTCAGCTCTAGCATAACATAGATATGGAACTACTGCAATTACTTTATCTGCACCTAGTTCTTTTAATGTATTAGTTAGAAAAATTAGTTCAAGTAACCTTTTTTCTTGATCTGGGTAGGTTGTTTGAACAATAATTACGTCTTCCTTCTCTAAATTTCCCTCAATCTTAAAATAGGTTTCACCATCTGTAAAGTATTTGTAAGATAAACTTAACATTGTAAGATTCAATTGTTCAGCTATTTTCTGAGCAAGTTGTTCTGAGTTGGGACCTGCAAGTATTTTCATATTACTCTTGCAATTATAATCGATTGGAAATTAAAGCCTTTTCATTTAAATTAAAGATAGAATTTGTTCATAACTCACAGAAATTTTGACTTAAAACATATCTTTATTAACGTCAGTAAACCTTATCAATTGAAAATACGGTTATCTATATTTGTGATATTTATGGCGTCTGGAACTCAATCTAAAGCCAAGAAAAAGGTAAAGCCTAAGGCAAGAAAAAAAGTACTATTGGACATTGAATTCAATGATACAAGTGAAATTTCTGTACCTCCTCGTTTAATTGATCAAGTAATTGGTCAGGAAAATGCTACTGAAATTATCAAAAAAGCTGCCTTACAGAGAAGACATGTTCTTTTGATTGGAGAACCAGGTACAGGTAAAAGCATGCTTGGTCAAGCAATGGCTGAACTTCTTCCTAAAGAGGAGCTTGTTGATGTTTTATGTATAGCCAACCCTAAATATCCAAACCAACCACGCGTAGCAAACCTTCCCGCAGGTCATGGTGCTAGAAAAGTTGAGATGGATGCAGAGCTGGCTAGAAAAAGTGGAAATAAGCGGTTTATTATTTCTATCGCAATCTTACTTGCTATAATTGGTTATGCATTGATAGCTACTGCTGGTAATCCAGCTAGTCAACCACAGACTCTTTTGATGGCTATGTTTGTAGGTTTTTTCATTTTCTTTATGCTTAATCAATCCAGATCTAAAAGCGAAATGCTTGTACCAAAACTATTAGTAGATAATAGTAAGAAGGAAAAAGCACCCTTTAATGATGCTACTGGATCACATGCTGGGGCTCTCCTTGGTGATGTTAGACACGATCCTTTCCAATCTGGAGGATTAGGAACTCCACCTCACGAACGTGTAGAAAGTGGTTTAATTCACAAATCTCACCTTGGTGTTCTCTACAGTGATGAGATAGGGACTCTTGAAATGAGAACTCAGCAAAAACTACTTACTGCCATGCAAGAGGGTAAACTACAAATCACTGGTCAATCAGAGCTTAGTAGTGGGGCAATGGTTAGAAGCGACCCAGTTCCCTGTGAATTTGTTTTAATTGCAGCTGGTAATATTGAAACTACTCGTAACATGCATCCTGCATTGAGATCAAGGATTCAAGGATCTGGCTATGAGGTTTATATGACTGACACTATGAAAGATACTCCTGAGAACAGACGAAAGCTAGCTCGTTTTTGTGCGCAAGAGATTGTAAAAGATCGAAGGATTCCTCACTTCAAACATGAAGCAGTTGAAGAAATAATTTATGAAGCTCAACGAAGAGCTGACAAGAAAGACCATCTTACTTTACGATTACGAGAATTAGGAGGGTTAATTAGAGCTGCAGGCGACTTAGCCAAAGAAAATGGAGAGGATTTAGTATCTGCTGAGACACTTAGAAATGCCAAGGTTATTGCAAGAACTTTGGAAAATCAAATGAGTGATTCTTATGCCGATTCAAGAAAACTCTACAAAATCTTTGAAACTGATGATGCCAAAGTTGGAAGAGTAAATGGCCTTGCTGTCATCAATCAAAGATCAGGTATTGTTATGCCTATCGAAGCAGAAGTTGTTCCAGCTTTCAGTAGAAGAGAAGGAAAAATCATTGCGACAGGTCAATTACGAATTATTGCTAGAGAAGCTGTACAGAATGTTTCAGCAATTGTAAAGAAGTATGTCGGTAAAGATATTTCAGACTTTGATTACCACATTCAATTTGTTGGTTCTTATTCTGGTGTCGAAGGAGATTCAGCTTCTATTTCAATAGCTGTTTCTATCATATCAGCTCTAGAGAAAGCACCAATTAGGCAGGATACTGCTATGACTGGTAGTTTAACAGTTAGAGGAATAGTTATTCCAGTTGGTGGAGTTACTGCAAAAATTGAAGCTGCAACTGAAGCTGGAATAAAGCGAGTCATTGTACCAATTCAAAATATAGATGATGTTAAGTTAGAAGAAAGGTATAAAGGAATGGTGGAAATCATCCCAGTAACAAACTTTCACGAAGTACTTCGAAATGCTCTTCCAAAGGAATATAGCTATATTGCTAAGAAGTATGAAGACTTAGCTTTAGAACATTCAGCACTTAACACTGATAAGAAGAAATGAGCCGAAATGACAACTTCAGGTTTTTACCATTATTATTGTGGGATTACTGCACAACCAAATGATGAAGGTCAGTATGAAGACTTAGGAGAATTCGATCTTCATCTAAACATGGTACAAAAAGAAATTGCAGAAAAAGAACCTAAAAGACAACCTCGATTAGAAACAACCTTTTTTTACGAAGATTGGATAGAAATTCAATTTCTTTTCAGAGCTTCTTACAGGGATGGAACTGAGGATATTCACAGATTCATTGATTTGGTAAAAGAGGAACTGGAAGGACAATTAAACATAATGATTGTAGATTTTACTATTGAATCAATTGCTTAAAAAATTCAATCTTTTATTTGAAAACTATATTGAGCTTAGTTTCACATTTATTACAATTTCCTTGTAAAGAGATTCTCCTTACTTCTGTTGCTGAAGCTCCTCTATAAATAAGCAATTCTCCACATTTTGGACAATAAGTATGTGATGCTTCATGATCAGGTACATTGTTTAAATAAACAAACTCTAAGCCTACGTCCTTAGCTATTTGATAACATTTCTCTAATAATTCTGTAGTTGTAGGTTGTACTTCTTTAAGTCTATGAGCAGGGAGCAATCTATCTAAGTGTAGCGGAACAGATACTGAAAGTTCTTCTTTTATCCATTCGGCTAGTTCTCTAGTTTGTCCTTCAGTATTCTCAAGTGCTCCATGGATAACGAAATTTAGTTCGAGAAGTTTTTCCTCTTCATAAATCAACTTGATAATCTTCTTAATTTCTTTGAAAGTACCTGCATGACACTTTTGTTGATACCCGGTATCAGTAACTGACTTTATGTCAATAATAACCGCATCAACATACTCAAGAATCTCCTTAACAGGTTCTTCATTGAAATATGCATTGGTTCTCAATAACACTTTCAGATTTCTCTGCTGAGCAAGAATCGCTGTATCACGAACCCATTCAAAAGATATTAGTGGTTCAGCTTCACCAAAAGCCATAACTTTAGAACCTGATGCCATCCCAAACATTGCAGCTTGATCAGGAGCTAGTTTTTTTGCACTAGTTTGAGCTGGATCAACCCCAATCTTATCAGGCATTACACAATAATCACAATCAAGATTACAATTGTAAGTAGAAAATGTTTGTGCTCTTGAATTTGGATGAAAATGAAAAACATGTTGTTTTTCAATCATATCTATCTTCATATCTGTATATCCATAAGTTAGAGAATACATTTTCCCTTCAAGATTTATACGCGAAGAACATTTACCAATCTCTCCAACTAGCAAAGTACATTCTATGGGGCATAAGCGACATAGGATTACTTTATTTTCTTCATCAAGTACATCGTAATATTCAGCTTCGTGCAGTGGAGACTGTGACATTAATTTCATGATATTTTTTGAACTTCATTATTAAATCTTATTAAACTAACATCTTTTTTTTGAGAATTTCCTCCTTAACATTTATCTATAAGTTGATGTTCGGCCTATTTCTTTTAATATTATTCCAGCACAAAGTATTTCAGATACTTTACATATTTTTTATTAATGTGGACTCTTTCAAAAAGAGATACAATGACTGTTTGGCAACAAGTTGAATTAGAAAATCGTCTAGTGTATTACAGAGAAATATTTCAGGGGAAACGTATACCCCGTTACAAACTAGCCCGATTATTTCATGTTCCTTTTAATG
Source organism: Candidatus Heimdallarchaeota archaeon (assembly GCA_021399345.1). Classification (GTDB taxonomy): domain Archaea; phylum Asgardarchaeota; class Heimdallarchaeia; order Heimdallarchaeales; family Heimdallarchaeaceae; genus UBA460. The sequence continues at coordinate 53,906 of JAAFKI010000051.1, read as the reverse complement.
GTTACAAAGATAAAGATGAATTAATGAATATTCATGAACACTACCATCCAAAATTCAAGAAGTGGATAGCAGAGAAACAGCATCTTCCACTTGAAAAGATTGAGAAAGAAATTGCAGAGCTGTACAAAGCTGAGGACGTCACAAGTAATAATTATCTAGAGCTGAAACTAACTATCTTTAAAGATGTTCTTTCTTCCTGTGAATTCTGTGAGAATAGATGCAGAGCCAACCGTGATGAAGGAGAAGTTGGAAAATGTGGAGTTGATGATAAGGCATATGTTAGCTCAGCTTTCATTCATATGGGGGAAGAAAGTCCTATTGTCCCTAGCGGTACAATATTCTTTTTGGGCTGTACTATTGATTGTCAGTTTTGTCAAAACTGGGATATAAGTCACGAATTTGGGTTTGAGAGAATTAAGGGGAGAGGGACATCAGCCATTCAGCTTGCACAACATTATTTCACTCTGGTTAAACAGAATGCGAGAAATATCAATTTTGTTGGAGGAGAACCTACACCAAACTTACATGTGATTTTAGAATCTTTCAAACATACACAAGTTGATGTCCCAATGTTGTGGAATAGTAACATGTATCTTACTGATATGAGCATGAAACTGATTGCAGATCTTTTTGATATTTGGCTACCAGATATGAAATATTCAAACAAAGAATGTGCAACCAAGTACTCCAAAGCACCAAAATATTGGGAGGCGCTTCAAAGAAATATGAGAATGATTGAAGACAGAGGATCAGGCGAGTATATAATTCGTCACCTAGTTATGCCAAACCACACAAAGTGTTGTTCTATTCCTCTTCTGGACTGGATCAATGAGAATCTTAATACACCACTTGTAAACATTATGGGCCAATATCATCCCGATTATATTGTTCTTCAAACTGATAGATTTCCTGAGATTAAGAGAAGAGTTTCTACTACAGAAATGTTTGAAGTTCGAAATCACGCTGATAAAATAGGATTATTCTGGAAGAGTGTTTCTTAATCTTCTTTTTATTGTAAACTCATGTCCCATAATAGCCGCTTTGTTGTTGATCTTTCCCATTTATTTAAAGCACTTCTTGCAGCTATTGTTTCAGAGAGGAATTTATGCTGGAAATCCGCTATAAAATCTATGAGTTTCTCAATTTCAGATATTTTTTCTAGTAATGCTTCAGATATATAAAATGTAATGGAAAATCCTGGTTCTGGTTCCTTTTGAACAATTCCTGTAGCTTCATAAAGTGCTACACTTAGTCGTTTGAGTAACATATCATCGAAAGGATCTCTAAGTTCAAAAATAAGTGAAATCAAACTGGAATTTCTAGTTTTCTCGATAAACCCATTTTTAAGTGGAAATTGCTTTAAATCCATATCGCTGCAATCTTTACAGATTACACAAGGATAGTTAATTTCTCTATGGGGGCAGACGTATCTTTCAAGTTTCATAGCTTGCCTGATTTTTTCCTTATCTTCTAAAAACTCAGGTGAATGAGAACTCATACAAGTAACCAAAGTGTTTTACTGTTTTATATTTGCTGTTAGATGTAATCAAATTTCAAAAACATCCTCAGAAACCTTCTTCAACTCACCATTAGACCACTCAATTTTCTGCTCTGGAAATGCTGAAAGAATTGAGGAAATAGTCTCTTTTAATTTCCAAAAATATCGGAAACTCTGTTCAGGTTTCTTCTTAAAAATTGTTTGGGTTTCCTGATTGCTCTTCCTATATCTTTCCAACATCGTTATAGCTTTTTGTTTTGAACTTGTCCCTTTAAGTTCTTCTTTGAATGAAGATTGCCATCTCTCTGTTTTATCTTCCTTCTCTAAAGCAAATTTAAATTCTATTATCAATAGTTCTAAATCAGACCTCAGTTTCCAGAGGACATCATTAATTTTACTACTAGATAAATTAGATATGTTGTCCAGTAAATCGTTGAATACATTCAAATAATTGTTAATATTCTCTTCCAAATTTATTGCCAATTTATCTAGATTATTTAACATAACATGCTTGAAATTTGAATTACATATAAAAAAATGGTGTTTGGAAACAAACGTTTAAATCAATCTGATTTCAATCAATTCATTGATGACTGTCAAAAATCACTTTGGGATAGATTTCATCATTAATGAAAACGAAATTTATCTAGATTCTGCAACTGCAGGAAGACTACCTAAGTCCTCAGTATCAGTCATGAGTGATTTTTATTCCAAACATGGAGGGGGGATTAGCAGGGGCACACATAAAATTGCAATCAATGCTAGTCGTACACTAGAGAAATCTCGTTCAACTATCGGAGATATCTTCTATGTTGACAGGTCACGTGTCTCTTTTCTACCATCAAGAGAAACCGCTATGTTTAATGCACTTTTTTCTCAAAGATTCGATAAAGAAAGTGAAATTATTGCTAGTTCTCTAGATGATCATTCAGTAATAACACCACTTTTGAATTTGAATAAATTCTGTGGAACGCAGCTAAACTTTACAGGAATAGAAGAAGAAATCGATTTAGTTTCTTCCATTCAAGCAAAGATTGATACAAAAACAAAAGCAATCGTTCTGTCATCTCTAACTCTAGGAATGGGAGTTCAAAGAGATTGGAAAAGTTTATCTCAATTAGCAATAGACAATGAATTATTATTTATCTTAGACATATCAAATGGGGTAGGTCATGCAGCATATAATTTTGATAAGATTTCTCCACACATCATCATTTCATCTGGAGATATAGGTGCTCTTGGTCCTCATGGATCCGCTTTTCAAATCATTTCAGATGGAATAGAGAAAGAATTCAACCCAGTTTTAGTAGGTGGAGGGGCTGTTGTTTCCGTAAATGAATCTGGCTATAGATTAGCATCAGTTCCAAATAAATATGAGCCAGGATCACTGAATATAGCCTCTATTTCCGGTTTAGCAAATAGTCTGCAACTGCTCTCAGATGTTGGTTTTGAAAAAATCAAAAAACATGAGCAAGAATTAAGGAAAACCCTTTATGATGGCCTTAAGAATATTAACAAGATAGATATTGTTGAGAAAGATGGTTTATCATATGGCCCTGTTATTTCCTTCTTTAGTGAAGATATTGATGCTCATGATATAGCAATTATTCTAGAAGATCTGACTAACATTTATGTTAGAAGTGGAGCATTATGTTCTCATCTTTTTATGGATGAATTGAAGCGAGAATCACTAGTTCAAGTCTCTACTCATCTTTATAACACAAAAGAAGACATCAATTCTTTTCTAGAAACATTAGAATCAATAATGGAAGAAATATGAAAGAGAAAATCATAGGTCACCTTGCTTCTTTCTGGCATCGCTAATGCTTTACCAAATGCCTTACGATCATCCTCTAGATTTTCCCTAATTAATTATGTTCTTATTAGTATTCAAACTTTTTGATTTCATAGCAAGGAAGATTTTAAAATCTACTATGAATAAACCTAACAGAACCATGACGATTACTACAAGATTTGGAATTGAATTTAACCTAAAACCTGATCAAATTTATCTAGATTCAGCTACAATTGGAAAAATTCCTGTTTCTTCTATGAAAAAAATACATGAATATTACAAAAACGGAGGAGGAGCACCTGTTAGGGGGGTACACAGTGAAATTTCTTCTAGTAATCGACTTCTGGAAAAAAATAGGCAATCACTTTCGAGGATATTCAATGTAGAACCAGCCCAAATTTCATTTTTTCCATCAAGAGAAACGGTTCTAACAAGTGTCTTTCATTCAATGCCGAATATAGGTGAAAAAAGAGTTGTTACTAGTATTCTAGAGGAGCATTCTATTTTAGCTCCTGCAATAAAAGCTAATAATTCTTTTGGTACAAAGATTGATTATCTTAATATCGAAGATGAAACAAACCTTGTTGAGAATATTAGTGAAACAATACATTCTCCAAAAGACATTGTGCTTCTTTCTTCTTTAACAGCTACTAATGGTGTGAAGAGAGAATGGAATAAGATAGCTAAAATCTGTAAAGAAGTGGATGCCACATTCATTCTAGATATTAGTTATTCAGTGGGCCATGAAGAGATTATGTTTGATAAAGAAACACCAGATATAGTTGTATCTTCAGGATGCATGGGTGCTTTAGGACCTGCAGGTACAGCATTCCAGATTACTAATAATGAAATCTATAATGAAATGGATCCTCTAATTGTTGGAGGAGGTTCAATAATTGCACTTGAAGAATATTCCTATCTCCTTAATTCTTCAGGTTCGAAGTTTGAAACAGGGATAATTAATGTTGCCAATATAAATGCAATGACTAATAGTCTAGAACTATTATCGAATTTTGGGTTATCAAAGATTCAGGCGCATGAGAAAAAATTACATTCTAAGCTAAGAGCTGGTTTAGAAAGCATTCCTTCTATTAAGTTAAACAAAATTGAGGGAGCTGAATATGGACCAATTTTGTCATTTGGCAGTGAAAAAATTGAAGCACACGATTTGGCTATGGTTCTAGATGATATGAAAAATATACAAGTAAGAAGTGGGGCTTTGTGTTCTCATCTGTATATGTATGAGCTTAAATTCAATGACTTAGTAAGAATATCAACTCATCTTTACAATACTGAGAATGAAATACTAATTTTCCTGGAAACAGTTGATTCCTTAGTAAGAACATAGTTTATGTGTAATTAAATAAAGATTACATGGAAAGAATTAAAAGAAAGTTAGCTTGTTTTTATCTATCTCTAGCACGCATAGTCTAGTGGTAGGACTCAGCCCTCCCACGGCTGAAACCCGAGTTCGAATCCCGGTGCGTGCACCATGATTTTTTTAAGAAGTGTGTATTTGGTATACTTTTTTTTGACACAATAGACTAACTTTTAAAAGACAATTTGCTAGTATTCATTGAACAGAAGGTGTAAATATGGCGAGATGCCCAGATTGCGGTGGCGAAGTAAAATATAAAGCTCCTTTTATGGTTTGCTTAGATTGTGGTCTTTCTTTCAAAAGAGGAGAGCTTGATAACGTTAAAACTACAGTTCGTAATGAACAGAAAAAAATTGTTGGGGAAACTACTGAAGAAACAGAAAGAAAAGATAGAGAACGTAAAAGAGCATATCATGACTGGTATATGAAAAAGGAGGACAAATAGTTGACTATTATTGCTCAACACATGAAATGTGATTTTAGAGATCGCTGTGCCTCCTGTAGTAAATATCTATGGTCACCTAAACAAACAGGAAGATATTTTTATTGCAGAGATTGTAAATCTGATATTCTCTGTGACCGTGGTTTAATTCAGAACTTTTCTACAGACAGAGATGGGATTATCCAAAAGAAAAATCTCTGTATGAAATGCAACAGCGAAGTTGTGGAGAAAATGTGGCCAGAAGAAGCTTTAGAAATATAAAAAGAATAAAAGAAAAATGATCCTACTCAATAATAACATATAATCCAGGATCATCCATTATGTAAATTAGTTCATCTGGATTTTTAGACATATATTTTGAAATTGCTCTTCTTAGCGTATCTACAGGAGATTCTTCCGGATTTTTTATAGGATCAACTCGATAGTACTTTCTTAATTGTTCGGCATCCCAATCTGAGATCATTTTCAGATTTCCTTCTCCAATCATCTTTACAATTCTCATGGTATCTACCGGTTTTTGGTTCCCTATTTTGAATGTCTCAGTTGTACAGTAATTATCTAAGATATATTCAAGAGCTTCTTGGAGTGGCATATCACCTGTTTCTTTCATTACTTGTTCATAATTGGCATTGCCTATACCGTCGGGAAGAGGTGCAACCGCTAGAATTTCTCCCTTGCCATCGTGCTTAACCGCATTCCAAGCAGCGTGGATTCCTTTACCAGCTTGATAGAGATTAATCCCCCAGCTTTGCATTCCACTAACAACAATTCCAGCAGCTTTTGGTAATCGTAGAGTTCTCATCTTAACAATATGTTGTTTTGCTTCATCATGTAATTCTACTAAATCTCCAGTACTAATGTAAACTATTTTTCCTTCTGTAACTATTGTATCAATACCGAAAATTGTTACTTTTGTTTTAATAATATTAACCATATTTTTAATATCAGTAATTACTGGGTTTTCTTCTGTTCCTCCTAGTTTACAACCAGGATGGAAACCTAGTTTTCTGTCAAACATTTTAGGATGGTTTTGCCTTACAGTGTTTCTAGTAGCAATTCCAGGACATATTTCTTTAATAGTTCCCGCTACACCAGCGAAATAGTGTAATTCACTATCAGTTATTGGAACCAATATTGATGCCTCAAAGGCTAATTTATCAAATTCCATGGGAGTTCCAGCATCACTTTCTCCAACATAGACGCCTTCAATATCACAATCATGTGAAACTATTTGTGATCTATATTCTTCAGAGATTTGCTCTCCAAGTATCTTTGTAAATTCCGACTCCTTTGGAAGTCTGTGTGTGCCTGTAGCTATTAGAATTCTGATATCCTCTTTCAAAACGTTTAGAGAAAGGACTTTTTCAATCATTATAGGTAAAATTATTTTAGTATGATTATTCGGTCTTGTGTAATCATCAACTACAAAAACAATAGGTTTACCTTTTTGATATTTCTGTTCAATAAGCTTATCAAATGAGAGGTCATATCCCAATGGATTGGATAATTTTCTCAGTAAAGCTTCCTTAACTGTTCCTTCAAACATTGGGGTTTTGGAAAATTCTGGTGGATGTAAAAACTTAGTTTGATCTTCATATTGACTTGGTACAAATCCATTAATGATTTCTGAACCCCACGATATAGGAGTATCCAAATAATCTGTCATAAGCTTCCCACCTATAAAGTGTATATAAAATCTATCCTTTGGACAAAAATATGATATTCAGCAATTACTTTTTAACTATCTTTATTATTCAAACTTCATGGTAATCCATGAGGTAAATTTGCATCCATCTAGAAGAGTAAATATACGCGTTCTAGTGGTAGCTAATCTTATTTCAGGATTGATTCATGGTTTCTATAATGTAATTTTACAACCTTTTATTGTTAAAATGATTGAGTCAACTGGAAGAAATGTTAATCCTGAAGAAACTCTTGGTTTGATCATGACTTTAGCAGCTCTTATCCAAATTATACCGATGGTTTTTGCATCAAAAATAAGTGACAAGATAGGTAGAAAAAGAGTAGTTCTTGGAAGTTTTATCTTTCTTCCTATCTCAATGTTATTATTTGGTACTTCAGGGCTTCTTTCCATAAAATATCCATTTTCCTATTATTCCTTTGGAGCAAGCTTTCCTCTGAAAATAGCTAGTTTTTCTGAAATTGCAACAACTGGCTTTCCTATAACTTACGCACTTGCTGTAGCATTTTTGGGTTTATCCTGTGTATCTATTGCTTTTGGCTTTGGTGATCCGGCAGTGAGTGCTTTAGTAGCTGAAAGTGCAGAAAAAAAGAAAACAGCATCATCGTTCAGCATTATCAATTTAGCATTTTACGCAACTGGTTTAATAGGACCTTTAGTTATTCGTGTTTTAACAGATAGAATTGAAATATGGGTATATTTCTATGTTCTAGCGGTTCTACGATTGATTATGTTTCTCTATCAGCTGTTCGCTTTGAAAGAACCCCACATAATAAAAGATTATACTTCAAGCATATCCAAACAGCTCTTGCAATCGTTGATAGCAGTTTATCAAATGTTCCTACAAATGTTCAAATCAATATTTCTTTATCTCTCCATTCCCTATTATCTCATAAAGAGAAGAAACAAACAATCTGTAAGAAGTGATTACTATAATGAAGTTGAAACAAACCTAACTCTATTCAGAGATATATTTCGTAATCCAGGAGTTCCTTATGCAATTGGATTTTTCATCTTAGATGCATTAACATGGGGGTTAAGCATTAGCATCTTCTGGGGAAGTTTGGTTACTCAATATGATTTTAATGAAGGTAATATAGCTGTTCTTCAACTTGCTTTCAGTGTTAGTACATTATTAATTTTTATCCCAGTTACTAAAATATCGGATAAATTAAAAAAATCAGAACTTCTACTGCTGAGTCAACTTACAGGAAGTTTATTCTTCACTTCTAATATTATAGCGTATTTCACTCTTCCACAATATAGATTGTATATAATCATGATTGGCTGGGTTGGAATGGGTGCAAGTGTTGCATTCTGGATGCCAGGGATAATGTCTATTTTAACTAATTTTGATAGAAAGCGAAGAGCTGAGACTTATGGTATGGTTCAAGGACTTCATCAATTAGGTTGGTTTCCAACATCTATTCTTGCTGGATTGATCATTTCAAGAGTCAATTTTCTAGCTGTTTTTATCATAAGCATGGTCCTCTTTCCATTTAACCTTCTAATGGCATGGAAGTTTCCAGTCAAGGAAGAGGAAGAAGAAAAAACAGTTAAAAATTAATTATTTCAAAAAGGCCTTTTAAGGTTAAGTACACTTAATTCCTCTTTCATTTTAACAGCTGCCCAATTTAGATACTGTTTAATTTCTTCCTCTTTTCTTTTATCGTAATAGAAGTAGCCTACCAACCAAAAATCACTTTCTTGTTCAGATAGTTGTCTCAAGAACCACCCTTCAATTAGCTCACTTGTATCTATTTCTAGGTTTTCTAATCTGTTCCTTTCCTTTCTTGATAGAGACGATTTAACGAATATTTCGCTGTCTATTGAAAATGCAGTTAATAATTCTGAAAACAATACAACACTATCTTTTTCTTGTAACTCAGTACTTTCTAAGAATGTGAATACTTTCCCTTGATCTATGTCTCCAATGAAGAAATCGGCAACATAAATGCTTTCGGATTCTTCAAGTTTCATCAATTTTCTTCGTAATTCATCCAAGAATTGAGGAGCTAAAATTTCTGTTGGGAAATTTTGGGTGTACTTTGCTATTGCCCTTGCTCTTCCAATAATTTCAGTTGGAGGATCAAAAGTTTCAAATGAGATATATTTTGATAAAACACTGAAGATAGCTTGTCCTTTTTTCTCCAAATACTCGTTATTATCAAACAAATCTGTGAAAAAAACAATTCTAAGTGGGTTTGATTCTCCCAAAGGTGAATAAAGATATATCTTTATGTCTTCTAAAGCTGCATTAACTAGTCCTCTTTCACTAGCAGTACACTCACTAACAAAATTATTGAGAGCACTTATCATTGGCCAGATTAAGAATTCACTAATTTGAAGAGTTTTATCTTGATAGATTGTTCTCCCTAGACCTACTTCAATATCAATGAAAGCTACTAAGTGAATCATTATTTTTTATTCATTCTAAGTGTTATTAAACTATCTCCTACTTTTAGACAATTACAATAAGCTTATTAACAAAAAGTCAAATCTTAATAAAAACGCCGATGATAGTATGCAACTTGAAACATCTGCTGGTATTGTAATTTATAATTCTGGTCGCTATTTACTGCTCAACTATGGACGAAGTAGAATAACAGAGAATAGGTATGGGTTGACCAAAGGCAGGATAGAAGGCAAGGAAACAGTCATTCAAGCTGCTCTCAGAGAAGCATTTGAGGAGACAGGAATAGAAGATATATCCGTTTTGGAAGAGTTTCAACATAAAATTACTTATTATTTCACAAGAGGTCCTCATAAAATCAAAAAAACAGTCATTTATCTGATTGGGATATCATCAACAACTGAAGTAAAAATCTCAAAGGAACATATTGGATTCTTGTGGTGTACTTATGAAGAAGCTCTGAAAACATTAACTTTTGAAAACACAAGAAAAGTTATAAGGGCAGCTGAAAGGTATTTACGCGAAAACGAACTTGCAAAAGAACCTTCAGAGGGGAATTAAGTGGTAATTTCTGAAAAAGACCTCCTAGCCAAGGCTCCTATTATCAAAAAACCAAAAACTCTCAATCCCTTTGGGGCGATAATTTTAGCTGCACTTTTAGGAGGAGGACAAGCACTAATTCGCAATAGTTTTGTAAAACATAGAATACATGTAGGTTTGGGGGTTTTAGGAATAATATTGATAATCATATCGATATTTTTTCTCTATGTAGCTGTATCTTTATCTGCAAAAACAGCTCTTTTCACAACAAAAATTGAACCCTCAAAAACAATTTATGCACAAATTGCTCTTCAAATTATGTTTTTTTATATTGGATTTTTACCAATATATGGTTTTAGTATCGTTTATTTCGATAAAACACTCGCTTTATGGAAAATCCTGAGTATAGCATTCTCTATTTTGATATTTTTTGCAGCAATTCTATATTTGAATGTAAAGATTATGCAAAAGGATGAAGCAAAGCTTGGAGACTTAAAGAAACCCTTCTACCAGCCTAAGAAACTAGTCATAATAGTTCTTAGCTCTTTTATTCCAATAATAGCTACATTAGTTGTAAGTCTGATATAACTAATTCAATTAAGCAATTTGAAACCCTGTTTAGTTAAATCTTCTTGTAAACTCTGAAATGTTTTAACTGCTAAATCAAAGTCTACTCTATTTGACACATTTTCTACCCCTTTAAGTGCAGATCCCTTGAATTTCCATAGTTCAACACTATAAACATAGGCATCTGGTTCTGGTATATGTAATCCTGAACGGTCATACACATATCCTGATCTTTGACCAAATGATAACATCAGTATAAACCAATAATGGGGTCTAGGATCATCATCTTCAGATGGTTTAGTTAGGGTAATTGTCTCTTCAATTGTTCCACTTTTAGTCTGAGCTGATAGTTCCAATTTCTTCTTATTTTTATACACATCTGGCGGTGTTCTTCTAGAGGACATATAACAACATAATAAAATGTGACTTAATAGATTAAAAATTTAACGTATCCAAATGTGATTTAAATACTGAAAACTTGACTTTTTTTCTAACTGTTCATAAATCCCCCTAGTATTTAAAAAGAGTTTAAATAATACGGAGGGATTAATGTACATCAACAGTACGTGAAAGGTGTTAGAGAGATGAATGACACTCCCTCTCCTTTGGAATTCTTATTAGTAGATTTAGACTTTTTTATTCGTGAAAAGGAGGATGAAACTGAAGAACCTATTGTTCGAATTAGAGGGAAGACAAAAGATAATAAGACTCTGATCATCCATGTTACTGGTTTTTATCCATATTTCTATATTGATGACCTTGCAGAGACTACAAATGCTATTCAGAGTCTTCTTTATACTGAAAAGGAATTTGGTGATTGGATACAGAACCATTACCAAATTACTAAATACAAATATTATCAGAATAAACCAACTTTTCTTTACAAAATACTTGGTAGAAATCCTTGGCGTATTCATAAATATAGTAATAAATTAAAAGAAAAAGGGATTAAAAGCTATGAAAAGGATATTTCTTATGTTTCAAGATTTCTTATAGACACAAATATCAAAAGTCTCAATTGGATTGAAATATCTAATTATGAAGAGAAAGAATCTCATGAATTTGGAAGAGTTTTAGAAACTGATTTTCATAATATTAAAAATTCGGAAAAAAAAGAATCTTTTCAATTCACTATTCTTAGTCTAAATATAGTTATTAACTCTTTGACAAAAGAAGGTAAAAAAATCCAGAATTTTTCCAGTATTCAAGAAGAAAGCAAACAAAGAATTATTACTGCGTCTCTAAGCTGGAGTCAAGATGGAATAAATATAGAGTCTAAAAACTTCTTTCTTGAAAAAGAAGAAAATGATTGTGAAAGAGAACTTATTAATAATCTAATCAATGAAATACATTCAATATCACCAGAAATAATTGTTACTTTTAATGGAAATCAAGTAACCTTGCCTTATCTTATTGCTCGCATGGAAATTCTTGGGTTAGATTCTGAGAGACTTGGACCATTTCAAGATGCTAAAATTAAACTGCCTGTAGGATATTTAGGTTATAGAATCCCAGGTTACATTTCCTACGATCTTGTTAAAAGTACTCGATGGTTGAGAACAAAATCTGGTAAGAAAAATTTAACTGAATTCTCAAGAGAACTTCTGAATATCGAAAGAGAAGCCGATTATGATACAATTAATCAATATTGGTCTAATGTTTACTTAAAGAATCAAAAGAATTACAAGAAAAAGCTTATTGACTCATGCACTTTAGACACAAAAATAATCTATCATCTGTTTTTCGAAATGGGGATGTTAGAATGGGTTGAAGTTATAAAATATGTAGGTCTTCGCCCTTCTGAGGGTATATACTCAACTCCAAGGCACATAGGAGAATTTCAACTTTTTAGAATTTTGAAACATAAAAATACATTAATACCACCTGAACCAACGAGAAAAGAATTAGCCTACAGAAAGAGCACAAGATCAATTGCAATTGGAGGGTTTGTTTTAGTTCCGAAAGGTACTTTGCATTCCGCTGTATTAATAGCTGATTTTAGATCAATGTTTCCATCAATCATGGTCGCATTCAACATTGGAGGTGAAAGCTATGAGGGGTCCATGGCATTACCTGAGAAAAAGTTTCGTAACGAACCTGATACAGGGATACGAGTGATGATGAGGGGTCTTTTGGAGGAGAGAAAGGAAATTAAGAAAGAAATCTCTGATCTTGAAACATATCTTCGAACTTATTTAGATTCTGATAAGAAAAGAGGCTTAGAAAAAGAGCTCCGCAAATTAAAGACTAAATCAAGTGCATTGAAAGTCACAGCTAACTCACTTTATGGCAGTCATAATTACGTAGGAAGTCGCTTTTATGATACTGAAATCTCTAATGCAATCACAAGTATTGCTAAGGAATATATTAAGAAAGTGGATAAATGGACACAAGAAATATCTGATAATAAATGTCAGGTAATTTATGGAGATACAGATAGTATTTTTGTGAAACTTGCTGACACAGATACAATATTTAATTTAGCAGAAAGAATTAAGGAAGGGCATTCTTTTAAGTTATCAGATGCTCCTGAAGTTCAAGAATTGTTGGAATTTTATGAGTCCAAGCTTCCAAAAGAAATGGAATTAGAATTTGTTGATTTAGCCTTAAGAATTGTTTTTGCTCCTGAAACGAAGAAGAGATACAGTTATATCAGTGTTGTAACTGGTGACCTTACAATTATTGGTTTTGAAGCAATCCGTAGTGATACTTCACCATTCGCAAAAGAAGTTCAAAAAGCCGCATTACAATGTGTTCTGGAAGATGGAAATCTTGAAAAAGCTAGAAAAAAAGTGATTGAGTTATGTCTTGCATTCAAGAAAATTTCTGGAGAAGAACTTATCCAAAAAACAACCATTTTTGGTCCCATCAGAAGGAATCCGAAAGATTACAAATCAAAAACCCCTGCAATCGGTGCTCTCGAAGATTATTCTATGAAAATGGATCTAAATTTAGATGAAATATGGAAGGATTTTGAAAGATTTCCCTTCATAATTCTTGAAGGAAACTCTTCCCTATACAAACGAGCTCAACATCCAACTCTCGTTGACGTTCAAAAAATCGACAAAGAGCATTATCTAGAAGAAGCTTTAAGGGATGTAAAGCGGATTGGTGTGAAAGTGGAACTTAAAGATATTCAAACATCAAGTCAGAAAACTCTTGATTTCTCTTCATCAACATCTAACAACAACAACAAGGTAAGTAAGAAGTAAGTTTTCTTATTATTTACCTCATATTTCTTCTAATTCCTCAAATAGCAGGGATAATAAGGTATTGACTTTATTCCTCTGTTTCTTATCTTCAGTCATTTTTTTTACCGCATTTAAAACTGAAAGATTAGAAAAAAGTAGAATTAAGTTCCAGAGTTTATCATCCATGTCTAATCCATAGTCAGTTTTGAGGGAGTTCATAGATTCATGAGTTAAATCTATCATATTCTTAATTACTGATGTTAGACTTTCAATTTTAAACTCATTCAAATCTGTAAAAACTTTATCTGCCATTTTTCTGACAATTCTCTGTACAGGTCTTTCAGGTAAAGGAACCCTTGATTCCAATTCTGTGAGTTCCAATTCTTCAAGAGGAGCCCAAAGAAGAAGATTTATTGCATCAGGTTGATAACTTGCGCGATAATACTTTATGGTTTTAGCCATATTCTTAATTTTTTCTTCTCTGACTACATAGATTAATTTTGATTTCTCAAGAATCTGTAAATGATGATAAACAGCTTGAGGAGTACTGTTAATTTTGTTAGCAATTTCAGATAAGTTGAGCTCTTCCACAGATAAGTATTTTAGAATTGATATACGTTTATTTGACCCTAAAGCTTTGCTAATATCAACAGTTTCTCCTTTTCTCAACTTTATGATATTCAAATCTTTACTCTCGGATTCATCCTTTGACATATTACCCGTAACCATGAGTAGTTTATTCTCATCTTTTTTTAGTTTTTGGTATAAGTCACCCAGAAATGAATAACAAGCGGTAAAAAAAAACGAGCATCTTCTTTTTAAGAATAATATTCTATAAAATTTGGAGATGTACAAATCTGTAAATCATTAATCGACAGATTTATAGTTAAGCTTACTTCAATTAACTCGCTTATCGGCGAATAATGTTTAAGTGGTTCAATTGGCATTGTTTGAAGCAGAATTTTATGAGAAAAGAGATGGAAAGAAAGTTCAGTGTTTGTTATGTCCAAGAAACTGTATAATTCAGTCTGGAGAATTAGGTAACTGTCAGGCGAGAAAAAATATTGATGGGAAGCTATATGCACTTGGATACAATAGATTTACTTCAGTTCATGCTGATCCTATAGAGAAGAAACCAATTTATCATTACAAACCAGGTTCTTCAACAATGAGTTTTGGAACAGCAGGATGCAACCTTCATTGTGCTCATTGTCAGAATTGGAGTATCAGCCAAATATCAGCTGAGAGCAATAATTTGATTCAAATTACATCTCAGAATGCTATCGATATGACACGAAAAAACAAATGTGACACAATTGCTTATACTTACAATGAACCTTTGATTAACTTGGAATGGATACGAGACACAGGAAAGCTAGCTCATGAAAATAATATAGGAAATGTTCTTGTTTCCAATGGAATGATTAATGAAAAACCACTTGAAGAATTGTTACCAATTATTGATGCAGTTAATTTTGATATCAAAGCCTTCAATGAGGATTTTTATAAAGAAGTAACAACTTTTCCTGCTCTGAAATACGTCAAACAAAATGCTATCAGAATGTGGAAAGAGGGTATTCATATTGAATTAACCATGCTACTTATACCCGATTACAATGATTCTTCTGATGAAATAAGACAATTTTCACGGTGGGTAATTAATGAAATGGATGAAAATGTACCTGTTCACTTTAGTCGATTTTATCCTCATTACAAAATGCAACATGTACCTCCAACTCCAGTTGATACGGTAATTGAAGCCAAAAGAATCGCAGAAGAAGAAGGTCTTAAATTCGTTTTTACTGGAAACCTTCCTTACTCTGAAATAAATACAACTTTTTGCTTAAATTGCGGCAAAACCTTGGTTGAAAGGTTATCGTATAATGTTAAAATCAAACAACTCTCAAATGGAGGAACTTGTAAAAGCTGCGGAAAACAAACCTCGATAAGAGTATAGTATTAGCTAGTTTTTTCCTCATTGTTTTACAATTAAGTTTATATTATGATATCAGAACAGAAAGAACGTATGTTGGACATTTTAGAATACGCAATCAACAAGGTGTCTCTCTCTTCGAAAGATTTTCTAGACATAAGATATGCTTACGCAATGGGAGAATCTTTCACAGTTAGAAACGGTAGATTTGACAGTGTTAGTAATCAAACTACTGGAGGTATTGCCATTAGAGCATTGATTGACAATGCTTGGGGTTTTACAACTATTGTCAAAACAGATAAGGAATCAATATTGCAAGCTGCTGAAAAGGCTGTGAAAATGGCACGAACTGGTTCAAAATATACCAAACAGGAAAGAAGTATTAGTGACAGCTGGGTATTTGAAGGAAAGGGAGCAACAACCATTGAAATAGATCCTCGAGCAGTAGATAAAGAGGCCAAATTCGAAAAAGTTGTTAAAACAGAAAAAGCAGCTAGAGAGTATTCTGATTCAATTGCTGAATCTTCCTCAACTTATCAAGAATCCCATGGAAATGAGATTATTATTAATAGTAAAGGGACCAAAGTTGAAAATGAAACTCATGTAATACGAATTATGAAAAATATCATAGGAAGAGAAGGAACAAAAATGCAAAGTGTTTTTGATTCTGCTGGTGGAGCTGGAGGATGGGAATTGATTGAGAAATGGGATCCTGAAGAAGAAGGATTAAAAGCTGCAGTTATGGCTGAAAAGCTATTAATAGCTAAGGAACCTCCATCAGGAAAAATGAATGTAGTTATGGACCCATCGTTAACAGGAGTTTTCATTCATGAAGCTTTTGGCCACGCATGCGAAGCTGATGCCATTATAGCTAAAACATCAGTTCTTGAAGGAAGGATTGGTGAAAAAGTCGGAATTGAAGAAATAAATGTTTATGATGATCCTACAGTCAAAGGATTAAGGGGGTCATTTGCTTATGATTCAGAAGGAACCAAAGCTCGAAAACGAGTTCTTGTTGAGGGTGGTTTCCTTAAGGAGTACTTCCACACTTTGGAAACTGCAACAGCTTTAGGAATGGAGCCAAATGGTTCCGGACGAGCGATGAATTTTAATGTGACTCCTCAAGCTCGAATGGGCAACACATATGTTGATGGAGGAGAGATGAAAATTGAGGAAATAGCTGAAATCGCTAAAGATGGGGTCTATCTGAAGGATTCTTATGGTGGGTATGTTATGCCTGCCAAAGGACAGTTCTACTTCTCTTGCCAAATGGGATACTTCATTGAAAACGGTGAAATAACAGATATGATGGGTAACGTAGGTATGTCGGGCATGACATTAGAAGTACTGCAGAACACTTTTGCAATTGGGAAACCTTGGGAACCAGCCTTCGAAGGTACTTGTGGAAAGGGGGGACAATGGGTCCCAGTAACCGGTGGAGGCCCGAATCTCGCTGTTTCCAATCTTGTCGTAGGAGGGTCAAAATAATGTCAACTGAAGAAAATCTTCACGATCTAGCAAAATATATTATTAAATATGGTACATCCCTTGGTGCAGACCAAGTTGAAGCGTACACAATATTCGGGTCTGTAAAAAGTATTCAGATTGAACGTGGTTCTATTAGACGTTTTACAGATACTAGCAATTCTGGTTTAGGAATTCGAGTTATAAAGGATAATGCAATAGGAATGGCATCTACAACCATTTTTACAGAAGAATCACTGGAAAAAACAGTAAAGGATGCTTATGCTCTTGCAGAAGTAAGTCCTCCTGATCCAAATTTCAAATCCTTACCTTATGATCCTAAAGCAGCTCCTACAATTTCTGGTCGATTTGATGAAGCAGTAGTAGATATTTCGGTTGAAGAATTTACAGATTTAATTCTTGATTCCATTCAAGAAGCAACTGTTAGAGATGATGCAATTATAAGCGGAAATTTCAATGCAGGAATAGGGGAAAGATATATTCTAAATTCCGAAGGTGTAGACAGATTTGCCTCTCAAACTTCTGTAAGTGGATATCTAGGCGTCAAGATACAAGAAGGAGAAGATATTGGTAATGCCTATTACTATGATGCTGCAACCCAAATGAAAAATTTTGACCATATCAAAATTGGAACAGAAGCTGGATTACGATCTAAAAAAATGTTAGGTTCTCAAAAAATCGAAACTGCATCATTACCAATCTTACTTGATCCAGATAGTGCTTATGGAACTATAAGTCCCATACTTTCTAGTGGAATTAATGCTTTCAGTGTCTTTAATAGAACGGCTTTCTTTGTAGATAAAATTGGTGATGCAATTGCTTCATCAAAGCTGACTATAACTGATGATCCATTTATTCCAGAAGGAACAGATTCTGCAGGTTTTGATGATGAAGGAGTTGTCCCAAAGAAACTAACTCTAGTTGAAAACGGTATTCTGCAAACCTACATTACAGATTCTTATACTGCTCCATTGGTTGGATTAGAAAACACTGGTCACGCATCAAGGAGTTCATTTGCTTCAAGACCACAACCATCACCTTACACAATGAAAATAAAAGCTGGTTCTGTTTCAAAGGATGATTTACTTACAGATATGAAAGAAGGGATATATCTGATGTCATCTTCTATTCATTCACGAGGAGATAATCCACAGGTTTCAGCTCAGATCAATCAAGGATTTTATGTCAAGGATGGAGAACTACAATATCCCGTTAAGAATGCAGTCATAGGATGTACAATTTTTGAGATATTTGAAAAACTTGAAAATATGAGTAAGGAGACAGAAAATCGTAGCGGACATGAGGCTCCTTGGATGTTACTTTCTCCACTTCGGGTAAGTGGAGGTAAGTAATCTTTTTCATTTTCTAGTCTGAGTAAGTAGTTTTATTCTAAACAGAAAATTTATTGAATACATAAGAGTTTATCATCTAATGGCAAGAATAGGACTAGCAGCTACTGCTAATATTCTCTCAATTGGAGGGAATATAATTTTGATGACTTTGAAATTAGTAGTTGGAACTATTTCTGGATCAATTAGTTTGATAGCTGATGGTTTTGATTCAGTTCTAGATCTTGTGGGTGCATCTATAGCAGGAGTTGGAGAAAGAAGAAGCAGAAAGCCTGCAGATCAGGATCACCCTTTTGGGCATCATAAATTTCAGATGATATCAAGCTTAGTTATTGCATCTACTATGTTTCTTTCTTCTTACTTTATTGCTGAAAATGCAATTATCAAACTTGTAGAGGGGACACCTTATGATTTAGAAATATTTGTTCTTGTCGCTGCAGCTATTTCTTTCGTAGGTAAAATACTTCTTTACTTTGGAGTGATGACAATTGGAAAGAAGCTAAATTCTGCTGTATACATAGCAAATGCCAAAAACTATAGAACAGATGCAATTTCTTCTATTTTTGTAGGGTTTGCATATCTTGGTGTCAAATATAATGTTTGGTGGTTAGATCCTGCTTTTGCATTGGTCATAGTATGTTTGATTTTGTACACTGGTTATGAAATAACTAAGAGTTCTCTACCAGAATTACTAGATAAAGGACCACCTCAGGAAATAATTGATAAACTAAGGGAAAAAGTGCTTTCTTTTGAACATGTAGAGGAAGTACATATCATTAGATTAAGGTCCGTTTTGGGTTCCTATACTGGAGACTTTCATATTTTAGTAAATCCAAAGCTATCAATCATTGAAGCTCACGAGATTTCTGAAGAAGTTAAAGCCGAATTAGAACAAGATAAAGATTTCAAGGATTTAATTATACATATTGAACCAGCTCTTCCAGAAGAGTTGTTGGAGTCATTATAGGCGTTCTTATTGTAAAGATCGCTTCTTTCTCTTCCAAGCTGTTAATATTAAACTAATTTCACCGCTATGATGATTTAAATGATGAATGTATTCATATAGCCAATCTTCAACAGAGAGACTAAATTCTTTATACATTCTTGCTTCATTTAGATGTTCTTCTTTGAGATCTGCAAATTTCTCTTCAATCGCTATAAAAACATCATCATACTTCTCTACAAGTTCATCCAGAGAATATTGATCAACGCTTTCCTCGAAATGATAACCTTCTTCATAATTATTCATTATTACATTAGCTATCCACAACTGATCATGTATTACATGCTCTATTATCCACCTAACAGAATTCAAAGATTCATGTATTTGCCATTCAAGAATGTCTTCTGGTAAATGAACAAGAAATTCACGGAATGAATCGTGAGCTTTTTTTATTATTTCTTGGTAAAAATGTATTTTAGAATTGGGTTGCATTATTGAATTAGGATTCACTTTGAATATTTAAGATATCTCATCTGTAAAAATTTAATCGTTATGAAAAATTTTTAATCTCATGATTTCAATAACATTCTAATGCTGAAGCAACACATTGATACTGATGTACTAATTGTTGGTGCAGGACCCGCAGGAGTAAGCTTGGCTATTAATCTTGGAAAAAGAAACATCTCAACAATACTGATAGATCAAAAACCAAAGAAAGAAGTAGGTTACAAGCCATGTGGAGATGCATTGAGTCCAAATTCAACAAGAAGATTATTTGAGCTCTCTGGAATAATGCAACCAAGAGGTGAGGAAGTTGCAGAGAACCTTGATTCAGCACATTTTCGTCCTGTTTTGGATTTCGAATTATCTATAGATTTCACTTCACAGACTATTGATAGATTAAAATATGGTCAACGACTACTGAAGTCTCTTACAGATTATTCAAGTGTAACCTTCAAACCAAATCATAAAGCGGTTGAAACGATAATTGAAAAAAACAAAGTAGTAGGATGTAAAATCCGTCAATCCAATGGTCATATTATCAGTATCTATGCCAAGATAGTAGCCGATTGTTCAGGTATCACAGGTATTGTTAGAAGAACTATCCCAGATTCTGTATGTAATAAGTTTTCAAAAAAACTACTCAAAAGAGAAACCATTGTATCCTATAGAGAAATTATCGAAACCTCCAAACCACATGATTATCAAAAGCAAATGAGAATAGAATATCACGATGAGATGCCACCTCCTGGATATTTTTGGATTTTTTCTAAAGGAGAAAAACAGCTGAATATTGGAGTTGGGTGGTTATTGAACGATAATAACAAAGATTCGAATACCAAAACCATTTTAGAAATACTTCGGAAAAAAATCTTTCCGGATTCCAAAGTTTTGGACGGAGCTGGAGACACTCTTCCTGGTCGCTTACCTCTATATTCAATGGTTTGTGATGGTTTCATCACTTGTGGAGATGCAGCTACACTTGTTAACCCAATTAGCGGTGAGGGGCATGGACCAGCGTTATTGAGTGCATACTATGCTTCAGAAATTGTTGAGTTAGCAATAAGAAATCAAGATTTCACTGAGAGTTTTCTCTGGAAATATAACATCAAAATATGGAAGGAGTATGGTTATGATGGAGGATTAGGTATAGCAGTTCACAAGCTGCTCAATTCAGTTCCTTTCAGCGATTTCTCTTTTCTTTTTGAAAAAGGTATTATTTCGCAAGAAGACGTAGACTCCATAATGTACTCAACAGCTGTTAAACTACCTATATTACAAAAGGTATTCAAAGGTTTAAGAAAACCCAAACTACTCATTAAAGTTGCCAAAGGTTTACTTCTTGCAGAGAAAATAAAGAAACTGTCTCAAAATTATCCAGAAAACCCAGAAAAGTTCGATAGATGGGTTAAGAAAATTAAAAAAATAGAAAGAAAACGAATTTAATTAGAAACTAATCTTCCGTCTCCCATCTCAATTATTCGGTCACAAATCTTTGCCATCTCTAAATCATGAGTCACTAATATAACCGCTGTATTCTTTTCTTTGGCAAATTTTCTTATTAAGTCAATAACTACCTGACCTGTTTCTGAATCTAAGTCACCTGTTGGTTCATCTGCAAAAAGGACAGCTGGATCATTAATCATGGAACGGGCTATGGTTACACGTTGCATTTGCCCGCCTGATAGTTTTATTGGAAACTGATTCTGAAATCTTTCTAATCCAACTTCTTTAATCAATTCGATTGCCTTTGCTCTTGCTTCTTTCTTTGGTCTATTTATCATCAGAGCAGGTAACATAACATTTTCGAGAACTGTTAATTGTGGAATTAGATTATAATATTGGAAAATGAATCCCATATTTCTTCGTCTAAACATCGAGACTTCTGCATCAGTCATTGTATCTATGTTTCTACCTAAAAGGAACACCGCTCCTCTATTTGGTGTATCTAACCCTGAAAGAAGATTTAGTAATGTCGTCTTGCCAGATCCTGAAGGTCCAACTAAAGCAGTCATTTCTCCTTTCTTAAGTTCAACATCTATTCCCCGTAGAGCATAAACTGTTGACCCAACTAGACGATAAGTTTTGAAAAGTGCAACCCCTTTTAGAATTATATCTGAATCTATAGCTATTTTTTCTACTTTTTCTAGAGAAACTTTAGTTGGAATAGTTTGGAAATAAGCTAAATCACGAAACTTATCTGAGAAAAATTTCATTAGCTGAATTTCTGCTAATGTTTTGATGAATATCAAGGATAAATCTTTAACATCTTCAACTTCTCTTTCAGGAACATCTTTGAAATGATTTATGATATTAAGTAAAGTTTGATAATTTTGTTTTACTTGTGTTTGAAGATTATTCAATCGTTCAATATGGTCAGAACACTGCATAATTGTATCAAGAAGCATTATATAATCCAATAATGGAGCATAGTCTAGTTTCCTAACTTCTTCAACTAGATCATTTCTTACTTGAGCAATTCGGTTGATTTGCTTTAATTGAACTGAAACTACTTGTTGTGTTGAAGAAAGCAAGCCAAAAATCACTCTCAAGGTTCTCCATAGTTTATTACTCATATTCTCTTCTAAATTCTTAATCTTTTTAGAATCTTGTAACAAGTTCTCAAGTGTTAATATTGCTTCTTCTAAAGATTTCAATATAGGCTTAAGATTGTTTGAACATGCTTTTCCAAATTGCATTATAAGCAAATTTTCAGCTATTAATCTGAGAGGAATATTTTGCTTTTTATCACTTACTTCTCGTTTTAGGATTAAATCTGGAAACATAATAATGTCCGGATAATCTCTAGGAAAATCCCAAATGGCGATAAAGCTGTTTAGCAAAACATCACTTACATGATAAATAACCCTATCATCAATATCAGCTGTTATTTCCACAATATTTTCCAACAAAGATTTGTCTTTTTCAGAAGTTGAGCTTTTTACTAATTGAACAATCATTTTTGTTATATCTCGAATCTCAACATTTTTGCGGATTTGTTTTGCATAGAGGCCACATTCTTTTTTACAATAATCTTGAATTATATTCTCAACTTGGTTGACAACAGTTTTTCTTTGTTCATCATTTTCAACTTCTTCAAGAGGAAAACTACATGTAAAAATAAGAAATGTATTAACCTCAAGTACATCTATTGACATAGCTTTTAGTTTTTGTTTTAGATATCTACGTACTCTTTTTGTAAATAAATCAAGTGAATCTCTATTTAGTTTGTTAATTAGAACCCCTAGGGTAAGTTCCACAGTACCATAAGTTGGTATAGTTACATATTCGTTCATTTTTTCACCTTCTTCCCATCATCAACAATCACCCCATCTACAATGCGGATAGTTCTGTGGCAAAATTTCGCTATATGTTCTGAATGAGTAACAACAAGAAATGTTTGATTGTAATTTTCATTAATTGAAACAAATAAATTCATAATTTCTGTTGAAGTTTCTTGGTCTAAATCACCAGTTGGCTCATCACCAAGAATAATTGCAGGATTCATCAAGAGGGCTCTTGATACAGCTACTCTTTGCTGCTCTCCTCCACTTAGCTCATTTGGAAGATGAAAAATCTTGTCACCCAGACCCATTTGTCTAAGCATCATTTTTGCTTCTTCTTCAGCTTCCAACTTAGTTATTTTAGTTAATAGTAAAGGCAGAGCTGTATTGTCTAAAGCTGAAAGAAATTCAAACAGATTAAACAACTGAAAAATATACCCGATATTATGGAGCCTAAATTCAGTTACTTCAGTATCTGTTAATTGATTTATATCTTGATTGTTGATATAAATAATTCCTTCTGAAGGTTGGTCAATGCCACCTAGAAGGTTTAAGAGAGTAGTTTTGCCGCATCCGCTTGGACCCATGATCGCAACCATTTCTCCTTTTTTGATCTCTATATCAACACCTCTTAAAGCATGTACTTCCATTGATGTTCCTTCAGCATATTTCTTATGCAGGTTTTTTGTTTTTAGTATTATTTCTTCACTCATTGTATCACCCTACATATCTTATTGCTTCAGCTGGAGTTATTTGACTCGCTCTTATTCCTGGAACTATTGATGCTACAATAGCAATTCCAATCATAATCCCCGTATAAATCAATATTCTCCAACCTGGGAGAACTAAACTCCAGTCATAGATATTAGCAAAAGCCCACCCTAACATCAAGCTATTTAGGAATCCCATGACTAGACCTAGTATTGCTAGGATGAATATTTCTATCATGATCGTACCAATGATTTGTCTCTTCTTGTAACCTATCGCTCTCATCATACCAATTTCTCTTCTCCTCTCCGCTACATTTCTAACTGCTATGATTATCATTCCAAGAGCTCCAACAATTAGTCCAAATCCTACAAAGTATTGTAGGAAATCAAATGTTTTTACTTGGAAATCTACAAATTCCAACATGACTTCCCAAACATCATAAGAAGACGCTGCTACAAAATCTTCAGTTTGAACAAGCAGAGAATCGTTACCGTTGAAAAATTCTTCAATATTACTTGCTATTTCTGTGTTTCGTCCATTTTTGAAATCCTCACTAGTACTAACTAAATATCTTGTATGTTTTGGATAAAGTGCAAAGTTTGGGATCAGTTTCGGATAGAAATCTGGTGTTATTAGAATTGCAGGCAAACCCTGGCCTTGACTGAAAGGATATTGTCTAACATTTGCTAAAACTATCACTTCAACAGGGGATCCAATAAAACTAGTAATGTTAAATATGTTACCCGGTAATAGAAAGGGACTTGTTGTTAAGACAGTAGGTAGACCATTTACATTATCAATTTCCGTTCCATTTCGGCTAAATTTAGTTCGGTTGTAGTAGAAATCCCATATTTGATGGCTATATTCTCTTTGAAAATTTTCAGAACCTCCTGGTTTGTAATCTTCGAAGAAGAAAGGTATAGAAGAATCAAGCATAAAGTCAAATTTATAATCGTCCCCTTCCTTAAAGGTATCATTGTAAATCATGTGAACATATGTTGGTAAAATATCCGTAGGGATTTCAAGCTCACTTATTTCTTCATCTACTTGTATTATCGCAATTGTTGAATTAATTCCTTTTACATTAGTAATAGCTTCATCTACTGCATAAAGGTCTTGTTCAACGTTTACAAGCGTTTCATTGGTAATTGGAGTGTCTAACTCAATAAATATGCTTGCTCCTCCACTTAGAAACTCAACAGATTCTAATGTATTGTATGAATAAGTTGTTTGGTAGACAGCTGCAAATATATTCATTGTTAAAACAAGAGCAAAAATCCCAAAAGTCAAAGTGCTTCTCATACTTTTAGAGGTCATGTATTTGCTTGAAACTAAAGATACTCCTTTTTTCAGACGAGTTCTATACAAAACTGTTCTGATGAAGTTAGTTACTGATTTTAAATTCACACCTACCCAAATAATAGATCCTAAAGCTAGAACTACTGCAAGAGTTACTAGAATCTTACTATTTTCTCGAACATCCTTTAGCTGAGGCACACTAAATATTAACATGCCTATTGCTATACCAATAAAAGTAAGACCTATACCATTCCCTAAAAATTTCTTCGAAAATAAATATCCGAGTAATAAACTCACACCCATTAACACAGCAGCAATTGCCCCCATAAACATCCATTGTTCTATCGCAGTGTCCCATCCAGCTTTTGTGAAAAATGAATCATAACTAACAAGCTGAGCTCCAAGGATACCAATTCCACCTAGAAGAGAAGCTAATCCAAGCCCTAGAGTAATTTTTCCTGTTCTCTTTCTACCTACTTTCTTTATTCCTCTAATTACCTCTATTACATCTATTCTAGCTGCTCTTATAGCAGGAAATACACCTGCACCTACAGCTAGAATTAGTCCAAGGACAATCGAATAGACAACAGCTCCTATTGTTACTGTGGGCCTTAAACCAATTGCTCCATCAAAGAATGTTTTACCTATGCGATTTACTAAGAAAATTGACATTCCGTATCCTCCCCCAACTCCTAAAAGAGAACCAATCAAACCAAAAAGTGTTGATTCTACCATAAATAATCTTACAATCTCTCTCCGTCTAGCTCCAACTGCTCTTAAGATTCCCAGTTGTTGGATTCTATCCTCTACTTGTATAAGTTGAATATTTACCAGGAGTAAAATTCCTGAAAATATTATTAATGCTCCAAAAAGATTGAAAGCTAGTAGAACATCAGCTAAAACTTCATCTGTTATTTCTAGAAGTAAAGCTCTAAAGGCTATTATTATCAAGCCATTATTTTCTGCATCAAGAATCAATTTCAATTGTTCCTCTATATATATTGCATAATCATTATCAATTGGATTTTCATCGTGATTAGAACTTAATGCAATATTTAATTCTGTAATCTGATTGGGTGCAAAGCCTACTATAGATCTAATATTATCGATACTTGTCCAAATTACTCTCCCACCTAATTCTTTCCCCTTCCCCTCATCGTTGAGAAAACCTGCTACTTGCATATCATAAGTTTTGTAATCAAATTTAAGTCCAATAGGATCAAACTCTCCTATTCTTATTTTGATATTCGACCCAACTGTAATGTTCAAATCGTCCTTCAGATCAGGACCTAGTAAAACATGTGATTCATTTGAAAAGTGTTTTATTAAATCAAGCCTTCTAATTTCCGTGCCATTTTCATCATAAAACTTACCAAATACTGGATCCTCATTTAATTCAACACCCGTAAGACTTACACCCTTCTCTAAATCACCTGATACAAGATTATAAACGGCTACATCTTGCGTTATTCTAGCATTAATAGCAGCATAATCAATACCAGAATTATCAATTGTATCAATGATTGATTCGTAATCAGTAATTGGTAAACCAAATCCACTGATTATTATATCATTTTCTCCTATAGCATCTGTAAAGAAGTCTACAGCTGTTGCAGTAAAACTAGTAATTGTAATCTGCACTCCCACCATTAGAGATACACCAAGAGCTATAGCTACCAAAGTTCCTATGTTCTTTCCTAATCTCCTTTTGAAGGTTTTTTGCATTAAATTGTTAATATAGCTCATGATTATCCCTTTCTTTGGATTGTAAATTTTAGATGGTCTAGTCTAATTCAGATATATAAATGACTTTTTACATAAAAGAAGATTGACCTCTTTCTATTAGTAATATGTTAACTAAACATTCTTAAAATCTTATGTTGAACAAAACTTATGCCAGACATTTATCAAACAAAATCACCTTTTGAAGGAGAAAAAGTTAGATTAAGACCTCTAGAAAAAAGTGATTTAGAGGATATTATGAAACACTGGAATACTTATGAATCACGTGTTGGATTAGGAACAGTTATTCCAATGTCTTCCATGATGGAAGAAGAATTCATTCAATACTCTCATGATATAGCTAAATCAGGAAAAGGTTATAATTTTGCCATAGAAACACTAGAAACTAAAGAATTCTTAGGTACATGTGGTATCGGAGATTTTCTGCAAATAAATAGATCAGCTGTTATTGGTATTTCAATTCACGATCCAAAAAATCATGACAAAGGTTATGGCACAGACGCAATGATTAGCTTGCTTAAAGTTGGTTTTATGATATTGAATTTTCACAGACTAGAATTGATGGTAATGGATTATAATAAAAAAGCAATCCATGTTTACGAGAAGATTGGCTTTAAAGAAGTAGGTTTGAAAAGAGAAGCACATTTTCTTCAAGGAAGATATCATGATGTCTATATAATGGACATCCTAGCCAAAGAATTTGAAGATTTACATTAAATTAGTTTTTTCATCGACCTATTGCAAAAGTTTTTTAATAAAGTGTGAAAACAAAAATTTGTTCTTAATGAATGTTATTTCTACAGAGAATAATAAGGAATCTAAGTCTCCAATTAAAATCTGGGTTCTAGTTTCAGCTACTGGTTTAGGAGCATTTCTTGCGTCACTTGATGGAACAATTGTATTTATAGGCTTGAAAACTATTAGAGATAGTCTAGGAGTTTCACAGAACGCAGTCCAGTGGATTATCTTAAGCTATCTATTAACCATGATAGCTTTTACAACTATTGCAGGAGATTTAGGTGACAGGTTTTCCAATAAACTGGTTTTTCAAATAGGAATGGTTATATTTTCTTTAGCTTCTCTTCTCTGTTTTTTTGCTAAAACGCTCCTTGCTCTGGTTATTTTCAGAGTGTTGCAAGGAATAGGAGCTACTGGTTTAGTAGCTAATGGTATGGCCATAATTACTAGATTTACAACAAAACAGAACAGAGGGTTAGCAATTGGTTTGAATTCCTTAATTATTGCATTAGCTCTATCTATAGGACCAATTTTGGGAGGTGTTATCACCGTTTATCTTCGCTGGGGATGGATATTTTTGATTAATGTTCCTATAGGGCTAATAGGATTATTCTGGGTTCAAGTAATTATCCCTAAAACACCTCCAATTGAAGAAACAAGAAGAAAATCAGATATTCCAGGTTCTACATTTTTAGCATTCTCTCTCTTTTTAATGGTTTTTAGTTTCAGTATCTTTGCAAGCATTTTTGACGAAGTGAGTCTTTTTGGTAGTTATACTGCAACGTGGAGTGGAATATGTTTAGGAATGAGCATATTACTTTTTATAGCATTTATTTTATGGGAAAAGAAAACGGATAATCCTTTGGTGGATCTATCTATGTTTAAGAATAGAAGATTCTCGATAGGTATTTTTTCAGCTGTATTTGCTTATCTAGGGTTGTGTGTTATCATCTTTCAGCTGCCATTATTTGTTCAAGATATTCTAGGTTTGTCTCAGATAAAAACAGGATTAATAATCTTAGGAACGCCAATAGCTATGGCAGCAACAGCTGTTATTTCTGGATATTTATCTGGTAAAATTGATGCAAAATATATTACCACACTTGGAATTGGTACTATGACCCTTTCTCTAGTGTTCGGAGCGGTTTTTGTAAGAGCTGATGTAAAGAACTGGATTCTTGTGATTATAGCAATTATTATTGGTATTGCACTAGGAGCCTTTATTGCGCCTAATAATACTTCTGTAATGTCATCATCTCCAGAAAATAAACTAGGAGTTGCGAATGGTCTTCTCAGCTTATCTACTAATGTTGGGTTTAGTTTAGGAACTGCTTTGGCAACAGCTGTTTTCGTATATAGTCAAAATTATTTCCAAAGAAGAAATGGTGGAGACTTAGCTGATGTTGCTAATTATGTACCTGCAATGAAAGTTCTTTTTGCAGTGTTTGCAGTTTTCATGCTCTTTGCTACAGCATTCTCTTGGTTCAGAGGGCCAGATCCGTTTAAGAAGAAAGATTAAATCTTACAAAAGTTTATAACAAGTTTTATTGTATCTACTATATCATCAATCTGAAGTAAACCTGCATTAGCATGAATGTATCTACATGGGACAGAAACTACACCAGAAGGAACACCAGATCTTGTTAAAGAGATTCTACCCGCATCTGTTCCGCCATATACTGGTTTCTTATATTGCCATGTAATTCCATCCATGTCTGCGGCAGTTTTGATTCTATCAAGAATCTTCTTTGGTACAATTAATGATCTATCTGCTGCTGTTACAGCAGGTCCACTTCCTAGTTTTGTGATCATTTTTGCTGGAGGAACACCAGGAACATCGCTAGCAATAGTGTTCTCAAGAGCTAAAGCAATACTTGGATCCAAAGTAAAACCTGCTACTGTAGCTCCCCTACCTCCAACTTCTTCTTGCACTGCAAAAGTAATCAAAAGTGTATTTGGGATTTCAATATCCTTTAGCTGTTCAAGTACTTGTAACAAAACATTACATGCTGTACGATCATCAAATGCTTTTCCTAATAGGATATTGTCATTAAGCTGTTTACATTCAGTGTAGAATGTTCCTACTGAACCAATATCTAAATCCATATCTATTACTTCTTGATATGATTTACACCCTATATCCACAAACATTTCATTTATGGGTGGAACTTTTTCTCTATCTTCTTGTCTGGTTATGTGAGGTGGAGATGTCCCTACAACACCGATAATTCTTTTTCTTTCTGTAGTGTGAAATTGAATTAAAGCTCCCAACATCAAGCGTTTGTCAATTCCCCCAAGCGTTTCAATAGTGATAAAGCCAAAATCATCAATATGTGAAATCATAAATCCTACTTCATCAACATGCGCATCAAGCATTATTCTTAATCCGTTGGGGTCAGAACCTTCTTTGATTGCTAATACATTTCCTAGAGGATCAATCCAGGCTTTATCTACAGCTAATTTTTCCAGTTTTACTAGAATGTAGTCAGTTACCTCAACTTCATGCCCAGGGCATCCTATTAGATTGCTTAGTTCGATTTGGGTTTCGATGACTTTTTTTCTGTCAATAGTCATGATATCTCAAATTTATTGAGGTTTTACATTTTCTTAAGATTTTCTCTTTGAAATAAATCTTTTTTCCCCATCTACGAATATTTGATATGTAGTAATATTTATTTAACATCTTTATTCAGTTTTGTTGAATATTATGAAGATTATTGTGTTTATAGAACAAATAGTAAGCACACAGGTCAAGCTTCAAGGAGTGGATTATTTTGATTCCACACGCGTTAGTGAAGATGATTTAGTCATTAACCCTTCAAGTAAAAACGCTCTGGAAGGAGCTCTAAAGCTTAAAGATCAGCTTGGAGCAGAAGTTACAGCTGTGTGTGTGAGAGGTTTAAAACCCAACAAAGCTTTGAGAGAAGCAATAGCAATGGGTTGTACTGATGCTATTGAGATAGCAGATGAAACCATCTACACAGATGACCCTCTTCTGTTAGCTAAAGTATATGTTGAAGCTTTAGGAAAAATAGGAGAATTTGATTTAGTCTTTCTAGGAGTTGAAGAACAATCAACTGGTTCCTATGCAATTGGAGCTATGTTATCTGAGAAACTTGGTTTACCAAGTGTTCTCTATGCTGAAGAAATTGAAGTTATAGACTCAGGTTATAAAGTTGGACATGTTCTAGAAGGTGGTAGAAAGATTGTCGCTATGCCTAATAAAGGAGTGATTAGTTGCAGTGATAGTCAATATTTTACTCCAAGATATACATCCATGAGAGGAATTCTAACAGCTAAAAGAGCAGAAATTCCAAAATGGACTGCTGCTGATTTAGGGCTTAGTTCAAGTGTTGTTGGAAAAGAAGCAGCTTCTTTAATTGAAGTTTCATTCTCTAATATTGTTATTGAGAAAGAAAGTTACATAATCAAAGAAGGTGAACCTGAGGAAAAAGTTGAAAATCTTCTAGCGAAACTGAAAGAAGATGAGGTAAAACTAGGAGCGTGATTATGGTGAAAACATTAGTTTTTGGTCAAATTAGAGAAGATATTATCGAGGAAAACACTCTTGGAGTCTTAAACAAATTAACAGAGATTTCTGGAATCAGTGAAATTATAGTTGCTTTATTCGGTCATCAGATTAAAGATGAATGGATAACTGAACTTGGAAAGCATGGTGCTTCAAGAGTTGTATCTGTAAAAGCTCCTGAACTAGAAGTCTATCTCAGTAGACCTTATGTTAAAGCAATGCTAGAGGTTATTGAAAAAACTGAACCTAAGTTAGTTATTGCTGCAGGAACAGTATATGGAGAGGATTTAATTCCAAGACTTGCAGTTCATCATGGAGTTTCATGTGCTCAACGAATCAATGATATTTCAATAGTTGGTGATGATCTACACTTCCATACACCAGTTAGAGATGATCAAGCAATGAAAGTGACTAGAATTGAAGGTGCTATTAAGTTCGCAACTTCTAGAGCAGGCGCATTCTTTGTGAATGAAAATCCAGATGGCGGTTCACCAAATGTTGAATCTTTTGATGTTACTTTTAGTGAAGAAGATATGCTTGTAAAACATATAGAAATCAAGAAAGCTGAAAGAACTGTTAATTTGAAAGACGCAAAAATTATAGTTGCAGGTGGAAGAGGAGTTGGTGGAAAAGAACAATTCCAAATTATTAGAGAACTTGCTGATATTTTGGGTGGTGAAATAGAAGCTACTCGAGCGTGTACAGATGTTCATTGGATTGAAGAAACATATGAGATTGGACAAACAGGACAATCAGTTTCACCAGACCTTTATATTGCTGCAGGCATAAGTGGAGCCCCACAACACGTGAGTGGAATCAAAGCAAAAACTCTGATAGCTATAAACACTGATGAAGGAGCTGCAATCTTTAACTTTGCTGATTATGGTATTATTGGAGATCTTCATGTAATCCTTCCAATCCTTAAGCAAAAGCTTCAAGGATAATCCTTTTTTCTTTTTAAACAAACTTTAAATAAAAAATCGGGTGGTTATTATCGTGAAAGGCTTTTTCAGAAATGAACGAATAAATGAACTGAAAAACAATAGAGCTCCTATTAAAATTCCTGAAACAGCAAAGATAGTATTACATCTTATCGCCGAAGAATCTTCAACTATCGATAAAAACTACAATATTGAAATTATCTCGCGAAATCCAAAGTATCTGAAACCTATCAGATATATAGGGATGGAAATGAGCCACACATTCGATGGTTTTCTTACATATACCACTGATTTATCAGGAGGAGCAAGATCTTATGCTCATTTATATCGAAGAGGGATTATAGAAGCTGTAGAAGGGAGTCTACTCAAACCAATTGTTGAGAAAAAAGAAATCCCTAGTATAGATTTTGAGAAGGAAGTAATTACAGCAATTCCAGATTATGTAGAAGTTTTCAAACGAATAAATGTCAAACCTCCTTTTAGTATGTATCTTTCTCTTATTGGTGTTGAAGGATATTTAATGAAATTGAATAAAGAAATACTGGGAGCCATTCCAACACCTATACAAGAAGATGTAATAAAACTAGATGAGATTTACATTGAAGATTATGCAAAAACAGAGGATGTTCCCCGTTTAATTCAAACTTGGTTTGATGATATTTGGAATGCTTGTGGTATGTTCAAATCCTTCAATTATGATGAAAATGGAAATTGGGGATATGGCTTAAACTCGTCTGAATAATACGAATTTGACAAGTAACAGAGTTTATAAATAAATACTTAGAAATCAAATTATAATGTCAGAAGAATTTGATTTTGATGTGGCTATTGTTGGTGCTGGACCTGCTGGTATTTCAGCAGCTTTAACACTTGCTAAAGCTGGTATCGAAACTGTTGTTTTAGAAAGAGGACAATATTCTGGTGCAAAAAATGTTAGTGGTGCAGCTTTATATGGTCCCATTCTGAATGAATTAGTCCCAAATTACTGGGAGGATGAGAATTCATTTGAAAGATATCTTACAACCAAAAAAATAACTCTACTTTCTGAGTCTAAAAGTGTTACAATTGATGCAGATCTAAGGAATTTCAATCAAGTTCCATACAATGGTGTGACAGTTATAAGACCTAAGTTTGACCGATGGTTAGCAGACAAAGCAGAAGAAGCTGGAGCTATGATATTACCAGATACAATGGTAGAAGACTTAGTGTGGAATGATAAACAAATTGTTGGTGTAAAATCAGGTGAGGAAGTTCTCAAAGCAAAGCTAGTAATTATTGCAGAAGGTGCAAATACCATGCTAGTTGAGAAAGCAAAACTAGCTAAAAAACCAAAACCTCGTCATTTTGCTCTTGGTATGAAAGAGACCTATAAATTACCTAAGAAAAAAATTGAAGAGCGATTTCATTTAGATGATAACGAAGGTATGAACAACGAAATTTTAGGGTATTCAAAAGGTATTCCTGGTGGAGGATTCTACTATACAAATCAGGAAACAGTTTCTTTTGGGCTCATCCTTAATATGGATGTTTTAACTAAGAAAAAGCTGAAAGCACCTGAAGTTTTTGAGGAGTTCAAAGAGCATTCTTATGTCAAAAAACTGCTGAAAGATGCTGAAATGATAGAATATTCTGCTCACATCATTCCAGAGGGTGGTTTCAAGCACATGCCAAAATTATATGGTAATGGTGTTTTAGTCGTCGGTGATGCAGCTGGTATGGTTCTGAATGCAGGATTATACATTGAAGGGATAAATTTCGCCTTAGAATCAGGCAAAGTAGCTGGTGAAGCTGCTATAGAAATATTACAAACAAACGATTATACTAAAAAACAAACCAAACTATACAAGAAGAAACTTAAAGAGAGCTTCGCTTACAAAGACCTTAAAACATTCAAAAGAGCTTCACACTTTCTAGAAAATAAAATGATGTTTACTTATGTTCCTGATTTATTGACAGGATTGTTCGAAAAACTATTACGAAATAACGGATATCCTAGAAAGAGAATAGTTACATCAGCCATAGGATATGTTTTCAAAAAAGGTAAATTATTTGGATTAATTAAACTTTTAATAGGAGCGGTGAGATCATTATGAGCAAATCAAACAAACCCAAAACACTAGAGGAAAAACTAGATTTAACAAAAATCACAACCGATCAAAATTATGCACATATTGAGATAAATCCAGAAATCTGTAAGGCAAAGTGTACAACTTATGATTGTGTATATGGATGCCCAGCAGATTGCTACAAATTTACAGAAGAAGAGGAAGCAGAAGGACCCGTTGTCTTCGATTATGTTGCGTGTCTTGAGTGTGCCACATGTCGCATTATTTGTCCTCATGGTAGCGTTGACTGGAAATATCCTAAAGGTGGATTTGGAGTAGAATTTAAACATAGTTAGTTTTCGTTGAAGTCAGACAAAATTGTCTGATCTTTAATAATCATTCCTTTTTTCAACATTTCAATTTGTGAAATTATTTTGTCTATTCTCTCAGAATTCTGTTCAGATACTTTCTTTTTTAGAAGACCAATTATATCATCTGAATCTAACACTTTAACATTACTAGATTGAATTCTCCTTTTTGTTGGAACTAAACACCAGAAATGTATAATATCAGCATACAATGGATATACATCTAAATCTTTTTTTCTTATAGAATCAATGGATCTTTTTGCATCAATTAGCTCCTTTTTGTCATTTTGTGAGAATACTAAGATTTCAGGAATTATCCACTTTCTATTAACCAATTCTGGGGTAAGAATTTTAGGTTTCCATTTCCATTTTTTTTCTTCAAAGAGAATTTCTGCTATATCTTTGCACAAATTTTCCCATTGAATAGACGATTTTTTGTTATACCAACACGAATTATTTTTGATATGATATTTTAAGGTAAATAATCTCGAAAATTCCTTTCCACATCTTGTACACTTGTATGGTTTTTCTCCAGAATGAGTTCTTTTATGGCTAATAAGGGAGGATGAGGTTCTGAATGACTTACCACATTCAGAACAATAGTAAGGTTTCTCACCAGTATGTATCCGAAGGTGACTTTCTAAATGAGCTAGTTGACGAAATTTTTTCTCACAAAAATTACATTCATATGGTTTTTGGTTTGTATGTATTTTCAAATGGTTTTTCAGAATAAATTCTCTAGAAAATGACTTGTCACAATATGTACAACTAAATGGTTTTTCATTAGTATGAATTCTAAGATGAGACTGTAAATGATGAGATCTCGAAAATTCCTTATTACAAAAATGGCATATATATGGTTTCTCTCCCGTATGCAATCTCAGATGTTTTGATAGATTACCTTTATCTGAAAATTTCTTTCCACACTCTTTACATATGAAAGGTTTCTCTCCTGTATGCACTCTGAAGTGATTTTTTAAAGAAGTTTTTCGAGAAAAAGCTTTGCCACAGGTATCACAAAGAAATGGTTTCTCCTTGGTATGTACCATCATATGCCTTTTTAGGTAATCTTTACGCTTAAATCTACGTTTACATATTCCGCATTGAAATGGTTTTTCTTGTTTCTCTTCCATAAAGATCATTCAATTTATTTTGAGTAAAACGCCTGATTCTATAACCGGTATTCCATATTTAAAGCTAAAAAATCATTTTTGTACTTGAATGGGTTCAAAGTGTATTCAGAATGTAAGTAAAAATAGCTGAAATAAGACTTATAAAACCTAGATATGTTGTAAAACCTACAATGTATTTTCCAAAATTTAATGGGAGAATCGAAGCCTTCTCAAAAACACTCTGTTTTTTATAAAATAAGATTAATTTACCATTTAAGTCTCCATTATCATTAGTTGTTTGAGCAACCGTTTTTTCAATACGTATAATTTGTTTTTTGTAATGTTGCTTAAAACTGCGAATCTGTTTTTTCCTATCAACTAGAGAACCTAAAACGCTTAATATGACAAGAAACGAATAGAAATAAAATGCAAAAAGAGAGATATTATAATAGGATGCTATAAAACCAGGTTTTTTAGTATTGGTTGTAAAGGCAAAGATATTCGTATATATAATAAACAAAACAACCATTATATTATTTACAATGAAAGCTAATAGAATTAGAACTGTGACTATATAACCTAAAGGTTTCTTAATTTTTTTCTCAATTAATAATAATATAAGAACGACAATTACAACGAAAACTGGAATTATTAGAACTATTATAAATGAATAGTTACCCTTGATCTTTTGAATATAAGGTACCAATATTATGATTGTTGACATTAAAAAGAAAGGTATACAAATCATACTTAGTTTTTCTTTAAATTCAGGCTGAATTGCAAATTGACAGTTCCAGTAATCTTTAGCAAAGAAAAGAAAATACTCTCTTTCACCTGAATGTAGATTTTCTTCAGTTTGATGATTCTCATCAAAATTAGCAGCAGTTTTCCATTTTGAAAATATAATTTCATCTAAGCAATTTTCTTCATTGAGTAGAATATATAGCAAATCCTCATTTTTTATGCAGTTGTACTTGTAATTTGTTGGACTATAATTAACCTGAATCAAGTAATATCTTAATGCTGAATAGAAAATTAGAGCTATAAACAGAATGATACCAAACTGAAATGAAAAATATAAAAACAACTTAAATTGTGTGTTTAGAGGTAGAAGTAAAATTTGAGAATAATTTTCACTTGATCTAAAAACACTCACCATATCATAAATCGCAGCAGGAATCAAGAATCCAATGGAAACAATAAATGTGATAATTAATGCTATCTTTTCATCCCAAAATTTGTTCATATTGTCTTTTTTTGCTGAAAGTACATTCTGTAGTGTGAGATTCTCAGTATATTCTTCGCGTGGAACTCTTGCAATCAATATAGGATTGATTAGCTTTATTAAATTACTATCACTCACAACATCTCACACCCAGTAATACTGTATAATAATATATATTCATCTTTAAATGATTTTCTGAAATTATTACTTGAGTGCGGGATCTGTCGTATTGTGTGTCCTCATGGTAGCGTTGATTGGAAATATCCTAAAGGTGGATTCAGAGTAGAATTCAAACGCAGCTGAATTTATCCAATTTCCTCATTTTCTCCTTTAAATATTCAAATGTGGTTATTTTCTCAGTAATTCCTGGAAGATTGGTATGATTATTGAGAAATATGAAGCAAAATCGCTAATTCGGACATCTAAGAGAAGTCCTCACCATATTCATTTGAATATTTATCAAGGATGCTTTCACAACTGTTCTTACTGTGATGGAAAATCTGATGAGTATTTCATGCATGATGATTATAGTAATAAGATTAGAGCTAAGATTAATGCACCTGAATTACTTGAAGAACATCTGATTAACAAAGGATTTCTACCAATCAATAGAGAAAAAACAAACACCCTTTTGGATTTCATACCTCAATCAAATAGAAAAAAAATACCAAGTGGTAATCCAAAATTCATCATTAATATTTTTGGCAATATTTGCGATGTTTATCAACCTGCTGAAGCAGAATTAGAAATAACAAGAAAAGTTCTTCAAGTAGCTTATGATTATGGTTTCCCAGTTAGAATATTAACTAAGAATGCTCTAGTCCTACGAGATATTGATTTGATAAAGAAAATCAATCTAGATACATTTGCAAGGGTCGCTTTTACAATTACTCTCTCTAACCCACAAGAGCAACTTATTTTTGAACCCAATGCGAGTTCAACAAATGATAGGCTTTCAGCTCTCAAAAAATTTCGAGAAGAAGGAATTTCTGCAGGTTGTTATATAACTCCTGTAATTCCATGGATAGGAGATACAAAGACAAATCTTATGGAGCTTTTTCAGCAATTAAAAGAAGCTAGAGCAGATTTTGTTATAACTGGAGGATTAACGTTAAAACCTGGAAGAAACAAAGAAGATTTCCTGAAAATAATAGATGAATATTACCCAGAGTTATTGATTCTGTATGATGAGCTGTACAAAAATAACTCAATTTATGGCCAACCCGATATGGAAATTTGGGGAAAATACAAATTACTAAATCCAATAAAACAAGGCTATCAAATGAGTAAGGAATATGGAATAAATTTCTTTGAACCGCGTTATATTCCAGAAGGGACATTAAGAACAAATCTTGAAATGGCCACTAAACTGTCTAGGATAGCTTTTCTCATGGGGGAGATTTATGAAGAATCTTGGCAAAAAGCATACGAAATACGGGAAGCTGCTATTGAATTGGAAAATAAACCTTCAGATATTAGTCTCATGAAATTTGAGGAAATCCTTACTCTTCCTTTTGAAAAACATGTTTTTCGACACATAATTGAAATGCTTCAAACAAGAAAAAGCAGTTATCTGATAAAAAAAGAAGATAAATCTCAGCTTTTTGTTAAAAATGATGATTTTTTTTCTAAAAACCTCCCTTCATTGCGATAAATTTTAAATAAAGACTGTGTATATGTTCTTGAGTTTAATGAGTGAATTGGATAAATTAAAAGATATCATTCCTGATGTAATCTCTGGATTCGTCCGTTATGCAGACTTTGATGCTATTCCTGAAACATTTCCTATTAAGAATCAAGAAGTTCTTCTACCTTTACTTAAGAGATTAAAAGAAGCTGGTTCTAATGGATGTTTGTTCTATCTATATGATGAGGAAATGGTAAATTTTCTTAATGCATTACATGCAGAGATGAAAGAGTTCCCCATAATGGTTATCGTCCGTTTTGATGATATTAGTACAATCACAACATTGTTACAAGCCTTAGAGTTTAAACCTTTTGTGATTTTCTTAGACTATTCTATTACTGATCAAAGAGATACTGATATAGTTCTGAAATATTCTAACGTTGTTTCTAAATTTACTGAACATATAGGGTTATTTAGTATTGAACCAATTGGTACTGTTTCATTCTTCATAACAGCTAATCCTGATATCAAAATCTACCTCATTCCTTTCAATCTGCTTGGTTTTGGTGTTCAAAATAGAAGTTTGCTTGAAATGATAGTCAATTCATCTGAAAATCTTTACATTACAATGAACCCATTAGCTCAAGGACGAGTAAAATCTCGCCAATCTTTCGATTATATAACTACCCATAAAATTCATGGTGCTTTAGTTGAGATTGGAGAAGCGGAACTCAACCTAGAAACAACAAAATTTGCCAAATACTTTTTTGAAACTCATGATTTCCTACAAATTGCTCTTGAGTTTGAAGACCATTCTGAAGTATGTGATACATGCGGTTTAGGCATGTATAGATATTACCCTCCCTCTGGAGGTAGTTGGTTCTATTGTCCTCAATGTCAAGCTAAGAAGGAAATTCCAAAAGGTTAGCTTAGGTAGGTGGTTTCAATTAAATCCTGTCCATTTTGTGGAAAAGAAATACTAGACATAAGTTTTTTCTGTTCTTTTTGTGGAAAAAAAGTAAAAGAAGAAACAGATGAAAATGAACTCAGAGTATCTGAAAGAATAGGGAAATCTTTTCAGAAGACGGTTAGTAGTTTTAAGCAACAAGCAGCAAAATTACTTACAAACTTAGAGCAGAAAGTGGATAACTCTACATCTTTATCCTTCGTTAATAAACAGAGAATTTCAAATTTACTCAATCAATTTCAAGATAAAGATCAAATTGAACTTGCTGAAGAAACTCCTGAAATTTCAGAATGGGCTACTCTTGTTGAAGAGGCGATATCTGGAGAGAAATGCATAATTTGCTTGCAAGAATTTAAAATAGATGATCAAATCGAAACTAAAGTTATTCTATGCCCTGAATGCAACTATGCTGGACATGTAAAACACTTCATTGATTGGTTAGATAAGAAAAAATCCTGTCCAATGTGTAGATCAGAATTAGACAAAAGCAAGTTACTTAGAGGTTTTCTAACAACAAAAGATGGCAAAATGGTATTCTCAAGCTGGGAAAAGAGTGTTTAGGAGCAACTATTTGTTTCTTCGTTGAGACATCTCTTCTCTAAATCCATTTAGAAGAAGTTTATATTCTTCAGCTTTTTGAACAGAATCATCTGAATAGATAATTGGTCCTCCAACTGTTATCAAAGATTTTCCATCATAGTGAAAAATTGTACTTTTTACAATGAGGTGTTGTTTACCATACAATGGAGTCATTGCTACTACATTGTCTCCTATTCTTTCTCTAATTCGTCCTACATCCTTAGAATCTATATGCTCAGCATTCCCTATCCAAAAACCGTCAACTTGAGCTCTTTTGCACCGATCTGCGATATAAAGATAGATAGGTTTCTCTTCTAATTGTGCAATCTTGTAAAAAATAGCTTCTGGATTAGAAAGAAGTGTCAAAACTATAATCCCTAAATCCTTTTGATGAGCAAGCAAAGAAGCTTTTTCAATATTGGCTCCAAATGGAGAAAATGTAAAAGCATCAAATCCTTCTTCTTTAAACCAGAAAATTGCTGATTCATTAGAAGAATCAATATCACTCAATTTGTGATCAATAATAGATAACATCTCATTTTGATGAATGAGAATGTTTAGTGATCTTATTTCATCTGCGGTAAGACCAATCAAGAACTGTCTATTCATTTTAATTACAGAAGTATGAGGAGCTACATCTTTAATCATTGTTCGCATGAAATCAAGTCTATCATCATCCTTCATCGTATATTTACTTCTTTGAGAAGGTAGAACAGGATCAAGTCCAATACACAAGATACTATTCTTGTGTGAAACAATCTTCTGGTACCTTTGAAGAAATGAATTCTGAGATGAAACCATGGAAAATGATTCTTATGAGGATATTTAACAATTTGTTTATCAGAAATATACTCACAAACTAATGAAATATTATTTGAAAGCAACAGTAACAAAAATATACTTGTATATGGGAATTATTTCAAATGAGTTCAGCAGAGAGCTATAAAGATGCTCAAGAGAAACTAATGACCTTGAATCTACTTCAGATGGCCTTTAAAGGATTCGACACTCTTGATAGCATGAGAGCAGCACTGGAAAGAAATGGAGTAGAAGTATCTATTGCCAATCTTTCACGTTATATTAATGGAAAAGCTTTACCAAAATCCAAACTAAAAGATGAACTTTTACGAGCACTTACTCAAGATGCAAGTTTCAATTTGTCAATTGATCAGCTTATTACAGATCATATTATTAAAGACATAGATGAGTTTGGCAACATTCGAATATCTAATCTTCATTTGCTTAATGATTCTAAAACACTAAAAGCTATTTTGTTTTTAGCAATATATCATGGGATTATCCCACATGATGTAGATAAGATAATTACTGCTGAAGTTGATGGCATTCCAATAGCTATGACATTAG
The DNA here is from genome assembly GCA_021399345.1 of Candidatus Heimdallarchaeota archaeon. GTDB lineage: Archaea > Asgardarchaeota > Heimdallarchaeia > Heimdallarchaeales > Heimdallarchaeaceae > UBA460. Next base: position 12,636 of record JAAFKI010000051.1, on the reverse strand, counting down.
CTCATCTGTTAAACATTGATTGTATCTATGCCAGAAAGAGAAAACCTTTAGGTACTACGATATTCATTACTGCAGATATACAATCAACATCTCAAGGGAGAGTTGAAACTATAGGAGTTGATACTAAATTCATTCGTTCTGAAGAAAAAATTCTGATTGTAGATGATATAATAAGATCTGGATCAACACAGACTGCTCTAATAGATTTAGTAAGAAATTGTGAAGCTAAACCAGTTAAAATAGTAATTATAGCCGGGATAGGATCACGGTGGGAGAAAATCAAACAATGGAATAGAGTTGAACTTGAGGTTCTAAAAATCTATTCTGATACAAAATAAAAAGGAAAAATCTATCTTCAATAAGATTTTGCAGAACTACAATTTCCTAAATCCTCTTTTTTTCGCCTGTTTCAAGACGTTTGTAGACACCAAAATCACTTATTTTCTCAAGTTTCTCTGTGTTAAAAATAGGTCCATCCACACAAATCCTCCAACCTGTAGGGTCCACAGCACAGCTAGAACAAGCTCCAAACCCACATCTCATGTATCTATCAGCTAGACTCATTTGCATATCAACAACATTAGCAAATTTCTTACCTAAATCAAAAATTGCTTTCATCATCTTTTCTGGACCTGCTGCATAAATCACTGATGGTGTTTCTGTTTCTTGAAGGAACATTTCTAAATCAACGGTAGGAAAACCCTGGTAACCATACGAACCATCGTCTGTACATGCATGAAAAATAATTTTACCTCGATCGTGTAGGTCTCGTAACCACTCAAGATACATTAATCTATCTTTTGATCGCGCTCCCTCAAAAACATGTATATTTTGCTTATTCTCATTGCTCATAAGTGTTTCAGTAAGCAATTTCAAAGGTGTCATACCAAACCCTCCTCCAATTAGAAGGTGATTCACATCTTCTGGTGGAGTAAATGGTTTTCCGTAAATACCTCTGATTCCAACTAGGTCACCTACTTCTTTCTTATGCATAGCTTCTGTTCCAGGACCCATTTTAGCTATTCCAACTTCTAGAATACTATCCTTCAACCCTGCAATACCTATTGGGTATTCATCTTCTCCTGGAACCCATAGCATAATAAATTGTCCTGGTTTAGCATTTTGAACTTTAACTGGTAGTTCTATTTTGAAACCATAAGTCTCAAAGCACTCTTCCCATTTTTCAACAATTACGCCCATAATTGGTTTATCATTAAGAAGAGTTTGATTCGTCATCTGTGTACACCTCCGGTTATTTCACTAATTGAACCAAATTGGTGTTCTTTCATATATTTCTTTATCTTCATCTGGAAGAATCTAACCATATTTTCAGGATATGCAACGCCTAGAGAAGTTCCTATTTCTACAGCTGAAGCTCCAGCTAAAAGGTATTCTATTATGTCCTCTCCTCTAAAAATCCCCCCTACGCCTATCAAAGGTATTTTATCCCCAAAATGCTCGTAAAGATCATACACATATCTTATTCCAACAGGTTTTATTGCAGCACCAGATAAGCCCCCTTTCTTATACCCTAGAATTGGTTGTTTAGTGTGAATATCAATAACCATAGCTTTCAGTGTATTTATTGCAACTAAAGTATCACATCCTCCTTTAACTGCAGCAGAAGCAATTTCTATTACATCTGATACATTGGGGGTTAATTTAACCCAGAGAGGTGTTTTGGTTTTTGCTCTTAGTTCCTTAACAATTTTATAAACTAAATCAGGATCTGTTCCAATTTGTGCTCCTCCCATCTCAGTATTAGGGCAACTAAAGTTTAATTCAAAGGCTAGTACAGGAAGATCCTTTAATCCCTCAAGAACTTCTTTAAATTCCTCCTTATTCTCACCAAATATTGAAACAATGGTAGGAGTAGAGTTCTTCATTAGAATTTCAATGTCTTCTCTAAAGATTTGGTATCCTGGATTTGCCAATCCAACGGAGTTAATCACGCTTCGAATTTCATTTAGTGCAAAAACACTAGGATTAGGATTGCCTGATCTAGATTTAGCTCCAATGCTTTTTGTTATTACTGCTCCAAGACCAGCTTCATACATTCGATTTAGAGTGGAATAAGTCGTCCCTAAAACTCCAGAAGCCAGTATCATTGGATTTCTAATTGTTATATTACCAATTTTAGTTGCTAAACTCATTACCATAAGATTTCCACAATCTTGAAAAGTTTTGCTGCTTTTCAGAACTATTCTTCGATAGCGCAAATTATATTAATCAATCAATTAATGCTTTTCAAAGATATCTAAAACTACGATTTGTTGGTTCATCTTTGAGTAGAACTTAAAAAGTGTGCTAACATTACTTAATTTGGAGGTCTTCTTATGCCAAGAATAGCTGTAATTTCGGACATTCATTCAAACATTTATGCTTTAGAGGCTGTTTTACAAGACATCCAGAAAAGAAAAAATATCGATGAGATTATTTGTTTAGGTGATATTGTAGGATATTATCCGTTTCCAAATGAATGTATTGAACTAATTAGAGAAGAGTGCTCCATTTCAATGTTAGGTAATCATGATGCAGGAGTAATTGGAGATGAACCTTCTTTTTATTTCAATCCAACTGCATATACAATGATTCAATGGACGCAAGATAATATTCATGCTGAAAACAAGAAATGGCTAACATCTCTACCTCGGAGAAAAACAATTGAAAGAGATGGTTGTAGTATCTATTTAGTTCATGGGTCTCCATTCAAAACTTTTGATTATATGGACACTTATTCAGATAAAAAATGGAAAACAATGCTTGAGGAAGCATTTGAGATTACAAAAACAAATGTTCTGATGGTAGGACATACACATGTTCCATTTAAAGCTAAAATCAAGAAACACAATTTCTTAAATCCAGGTTCTGTAGGGCAACCACGCAATGGAAAACCTGGAGCATACTATTCTATTGTGAGTACAAATCCATACAGTGCTGCTATGATTCATCTGAAGTATGATTACAAACCTGTTCAAGAGAAAATGACCGATTTAGATCTTCCTAAATCCTTGAGTGATCGACTCAATTATGGCAAGTAAAATAGTAATTTAATCATAACGAAAGTCACGATCAACATCTTCTTCATCAAGATCCTTTAATTCTTCTTCTAACTTATCATTATACAAGTCGTAAAGAATAACTAAAGCCACACCTTCATGTATTCCAGTCTTGAAAGATAATTTTTCGTATGAAATTTCCGGGTTATCTGGAAGAACATTCTCTCTGACATACCCTTTAAGATTGTTGTAGTTTGGAATGGTTCTAATCCCATCTACCAAATCAGATAATCGCCCATCAAAACCTGTAAAATTAACACTTAAGCGCTTCTGTTTTTCCATTTTGGTAAGAAACTCATTACGAGATTCTTCTTCCTTTATTCTTTCCTCTTCAACTTTTTTATCTTTTTCCCCAATATAATCGTACAGAGTTGTCAACCTTTACCCCTATCCAAAGAGTCGTTATTGAGCTATATGAAGTAACTTAAAAAATGTTTTGTAATACGTTTATTAAACAAATAATTAGTTTATTAAAAGAAATATTAGTTAGTATAAAGCAAATATTTGTTGAAGATAAGAATCTTCTTCTTTCAGATAAGATTAATTTGGTCACTAAGATAATTGATTCTATATTTCATTAAGAGCTTACTAGAATAAGTTAATGGACAAAAGTATAGAGAAACCCTTAAGCATCTTACCTGCAGTATAGAAAAGATACACCTAAAAAGTGTAAATCTTGATTTCAGGCCGTTAATTATCAGTTAGTGGTAGTTTTATGAAATATCTTACAACTAGAAGATTAGCAGAGTCTTTCTTCAAAATATTTTACTAGACATTTGTCTAGCACCGAATAATTTATTATAAATAGATAATATTTCTTTTGAAACTAGAGAGTGACTAGTAGATTAAAGAAAAAGTTAATTTAATCCAATAATGGAATACTAGATTTACCAAATATTGTCGGTAGATGTATTGTTTAAAGGAAAGCAAAATTATATAGACACCTACTATAGGAAAGGAAAAGACAGTTAACTAAACTTCGCTCCAATTCATTGATCGTTCTAGAGCTCTTTTCCATGTCTGAAGCAATAAATTTCTTTCACTTTGGTTCATATTGGGTAAGAATTCCTTTTCTACTTGAAAATTTTGACTTATATCTTCTAAACTAGTCCAGTAGTCAACGGCTAAACCTGCTAGATATGCAGCCCCGAGAGCTGTTGTTTCATTTATAACTGGTTTTTGAACAGCAACATTGGAAATGTTAGATTGAAATTGTAATAGTTGAGCATTATTAGTTACTCCCCCATCAACTCGGAGCATATCTATAGATAATCCTGAATCTTTTTTCATCAGCTCGAAAATGTCTTCTGACTGATAGCAAATTGATTCCATAGCGGCTCTTATTATGTGGTCTCGAGTAGTACCTCTCGTTAAGCCTATAATCATTCCACGAGCATATGCATCCCAGTGTGGTGCTCCTAATCCAACAAAAGCAGGAACAAAGAAAACACCATCTGTATTTGTTAGCTCATTCATAATTCTCTCAAGGTCCGATTTATTTTCTAAGATTCTAATTCCTTCTTCTAACCATTGAATAACTGCTCCAGTGATGAAAACACTACCTTCAAGGGCATATTGTATATCTGAATCTATTTTCCAAGCTATTGTCGTTAATAATCCACTGTCTGACTTAACTGGTTTTGAACCAGTATTCAGTAACATGAAGTTACCAGTTCCGTAAGTATTCTTAATAGATCCCGCCTTAAAACAAGTTTGACCGAACAAAGCTGCTTGTTGGTCACCTGCAACACCAGCAATAGGAATTGAGCTTTCAAATATTCCATTTCGGGTATACCCATAAATTTCCTTATCGCTGCTTGGTCTAACCTCTGGTAAAATGTGCAAAGGTATATCTAAAACTTCTAGAAGTTCTTCGCTCCAGAGACCTTTATGAATATCGAATAATAGCGTTCTTGAAGCGTTTGAATAATCTGTTAAATGCTTTCCTGTTAGGTTCCAAATTAACCAACTATCGATTGTTCCTACTGCAAGATTTCCGAATTTTAAAGCATCTTGAACTTTAGATGAATTATCCAACAACCATTTGATTTTAGTACCAGAAAAATATGGATCTAAAAACAGACCAGTTTTGTTGGTAAACAAATCAGAAAATCCTTCTTTCTTCAGTTGAGAGCACATATCAGCAGTTCGTCTGCACTGCCAAACAATAGCTTTATGCAAAGGTAAACCTGTATTTGTATTCCATGCAACAACTGTTTCTCTTTGATTCGCTATTCCAATTGAGCATATCGCTTCGGAGGTAATTTTTGCTTTATCTAGAGCGTTTCTCATAACAATCTTTGACTTTTCCCAGATCTCTGTAGGATGGTGTTCAACCCAACCAGGTTTAGGAAAAAATTGTTCATGCCCAACATAGTCCTTAGCTATTTCTTCACCTCGTTTGTTAAAAATCATAGCTCTAGTACCAGTAGTGCCTTGATCAATGCTTAGAACAAATCTCATAATTTTAAACATAGATTGGAATTAAAAAAATTTTTAGGTGAATCAGTCAACTGATTTGTCTATTTTCTTAACAGCGGGAACTTTCCTATCTGTTAAATCTTTTTTTTGTTGCTTCTTAAGAGTTTCAGTTCCTTGAGTTGAATAATATCTTCCTTTCCAAGAGACCCTTTTACCTCGTAAACCAAAATAAATAGCTACTCCGATTACAATGAAATTAGCTATTTGTGTAATTGGGAAGAATAAAGCCAAATACCACTTAAGATCTCCTTTCTTGTACCAATAGAAGTAGAAGGTTGCAGCATATGCTAGATACAATCCTGTATTAACTATAATTCCAATAGTATAATTTGCCCAAATGAAATAAGGTCCGTTACTAAAGAATGATTGAATCATAAATATTGGAGCTAGTATAAAATAGATCAACCACAAGATCATAAAGAAGATTCTCCAAGGTGTTAGAGTTACTATACCCCCCCAAATAGCTCTTCTAAAGGCTCTGAAATACTGACCAAAGCCATCAGGATACATTCTAGTTTGAACTAAATTAGTTCCATCTGTATAGCTTAACCCTAGTTCTTTTTCTTTAACAAGTTTAGCTAGAGCAACGTCTTCAACTAAAGAACTACTTATCGATGTATGGCCACCGAGTTCCTCATATCCCTCTCTTGTGAATAACATATATTGTCCAGAAGCCATAAAAGAATTTTTGTTATATCTATTGTTTACATCTTCTCTAGGACCTCCACAGAGGAAACTAAGGAAATACAGATAGCTTGGAAAGAACTCATAAAATCTGTATGCTTCCAAATAAGGTAACATTGTAAACAGCGCAACATTAGATCCTAATAGATGGGAAACAGTAATTTTAAGAGATTCTGGTGCGTGTTTGGTATCAGCATCTGTAAACAGAATCACATCACCTTTTGCTTCCAAATAGCCTATATGACACCCATATGACTTACCTATCCATCCTGTTGGTAGATTTGCATCTACTAAGACCTTAACTCCATAAGATTCTGCTATTTCTACAGTCTTATCTTTTGATCCTCCATCAACTACAAGGACTTCATAATTAGGGTAATCAAGTTTCGTAACACTATTAAGGCATTTAGAGATATTATTTTCTTCTTCTAATGTTGGAACGATAACTGATACAAATGGCAATTCATCTTCCTTTAAATCAAGAATCTGCCAACTAGTCTTACTGTTTTGGACTAATACAAAGAAGTAGACAAAACAGACAATCACTAAGAATAGATATAGTGATTCAATTATCCAATGCACCTTTTTCACTCCAACATTAATGGTTGCTCTATAAATTATAACAGCTTATTTAAATATTTTATTGACAGAGAATATCCAATATGGGAGAAAGATGAGAATCTTTGAAATATTCATTTTGAGGAACTCTTCTCAGTATCATAATATCTACTTTTCCAAGAAAATTTAATCCCTCTAAAACCATAATAGAAGGACACTAGGATGATTATTAGATTTATGAGCATTGTTATAGGATAAAATAGGAAAATGATGAAATTCCAGCTACCTTTCTTTCTCCAGTATATGTAGAGAATTATGGCATAAAGAAGATATAGGGTTACATTGACTATTATTCCTATAGTATAATTCCACCATAACCAATTGTCTGGAATCAGTAAATAACGAATTAAGAAATAGGGAGAAACAAGCATATAAATTAACCAAAGGATAATGAACATTAGTCTAAATTTGCTTAATAGCCAAAAACCCTCATAAATTGATTTTCTAAACCCTTTAAAGAAACTTGAAAATCCATTAGGATACATACGAGTTGAAACAAGAGATGTTGATTCTTTGAAGTTTAATCTCATTTCTTTATCTTTGCACAATCGAGCTAAAGCTAAATCTTCAACTAAAGATTTACTTACAGCTGCGTGACCACCAATTTTGTTATAGCTTTCTCGTGTAAAAAGCATATACTGGCCGCTTGCCATTACTGAATCCTTTGCATATTGATTATTGATATTGTTAATTGGTCCCCCGCCTAAGAAACTCAAAAAGTAGAAGAAACTGAGAAGGTATTCATACCAGCGTTTTGCTTTCTGGTAGGGAAATAATGAAAACAACTCACTTTCAGATGCTAATAGATGTTTTACTGTTGTTTTTAATGATTGAGGAGAATGATATGTATCTGCATCTGTAAACAGCAGTATATCGCCCTTTGCTTCTTTATACGCAATTTGACACCCATATGATTTACCTATCCATCCTTTGGGAAGATAAGAATCAACTACCATCTTAACTGAAAACTTCTTTGCTATTTCTACAGTTCTGTCTTGAGAACCACCATCAGAAACAATGATTTCCATTCTAGGATAGTCTAATTTTAACAAACTTTCAAGGCAACGTTCGATATTATCTTCCTCTTCTAACGTAGGTACTATTATGCTTACTAGTGGAAGATCATCATCTTTAATCGCAATTGTTTGCCAACCATTCTTACTATTTTGGACTAAAACAATGAAGTATACAACGCAGGCTATTACTAAAAAAAGATAAAGTGATTCTAACACAAAACCCATTATAGTACACTTCAGATAAAGATGTTTCCAGCTTGTTTATAATTATTTTTCATTGAGAAGAAGGGATATTTTGGAAATAAGTTTTCATTAAAATGGAAATAAATAAAATAAAAAGGAAAGAAAATTAAGTTGTTTGAATAGGACCTTCTGGAGTCATGTAAACTGTGTTCTCGTGCTGACTCACAAATGAACCTGCAGTATCGGCAAGTACATGATATTGATAAAGTGCTCCTGCTTGAATTAGTTCTCTGATTCCCATTTTAGCTCTTGCTGTACCAATTTCCTTATAGATCCATCGTGTAGCCACTGGAAGTCTGAAATATTCTTTATCCAATAATCTTCTTACTTGTTTGGCTGCATCTGTTCTCAATGGAAACCTTCCTTCTGCCAATCTAACAATATTGAGTTTTGTTCGATCTTGTCCAGATTCTCCAGCACCTGTTGTTGCGAATGTTTCTATGGCAAAAGCTTCATCTTGTAAAACTAGATTTCCTTTTCTACCGGATACATTAGGAATTGTTTTTGGTCCATGAACTCTATATTGCATCAAAAGGTGACCAGATAGATCTTTAATAGTTTTAAAACCATATCCTTCAATTATGTTCTCAATTAAATCACCAAGTTTGCCAGTATAACCACCAACACGGATTACCTTTACTGCTGTTTCAGTGGCTTCTTTGCTTGCTTTAATCAGATCCTTATGAACATCATCAAAAGCTACAGTAAATGCGGTATCAGCAATAAAACCGTCATGATGAACACCAACATCAAGCTTTACAACATCGCCTTCTTTGATAGTTAATTCGTCTTCCCATGTACAGGCGTAGTGGGCTGCATGATTATTTATAGCAACATTCAGAGGAAATGCTGGTTTCATTCCTGCATCAGCAATCATCTTATCAGCTGTTTCACACAAATCTAAAGCCTTAATCCCAGGTTTAACCATCTCATTTAACTTTAGTAAAATGCTCTTTGCGACTTCTCCAGCCTTCTTGTATTTCTCTAGTGGAGTTTCTTCCTTAACTTCTTCTACTTCTTCCTCGGCTTTTTCAGGAGTTTCTTTTTTGACTGCTGTTTTGGTCTTTTTTTCTTCACTAGCCATCAATTTCACCAGAATTGAAAAATATTCTAATTCTGTCTTTATAACTGTGACGCTTTATTCACTTATGAGTAAAAAAGAAAGAAAAAAAGAAGGAATGTTATCCAGTTAAGCTATTGGAATACCATAAAATATACACACAATTGCAGCTATGAATAGTGCCCCTGCGATTACCCAACTGAAAATATTTTTATTAGAGCTGAATTTGGTACCACCATCAAGAGTATACATCCTTCTGATCATAACCACAGGCCTTGGTGTTCTCCTATACCATCCTTCAATTGTAACTTGAGAACCAATCAGACGGTCGACTCTAAAGAGAGCTGTAATCCATCTCATGAACCCAAATAAAGGATTATAATCCAAAGTTATAATTCCTGAAGGATCTTGTAGTACAACATCTTCACTGAAATAGTATCCAGGTTGCCCTCGACCTATTATTGTTCCTTGCAAATGAATTGGTTTTCCTCTAAATGGAGATGCCTCGGCATATCCATCATCTGATACATCAGTAACTGCACCCATTATAGAAATGAGAGGTAGTTCCTCACCAAGCCGGGGAAATTTGATTCTTGTTCTCCAAACCCATAATAATCCAGCTAATGCGAAACCAGAACCAAGTCCAATCCACATCCAACTATTTGAGGTGTACTGAGAGAGTCCAAATGCATAGAAAATACCAATAATTCCAGGTAAGATGAAAACCAAAGCTGGGGCAATATACATCAAGAAAAGATCAATTAGAAATTCATCCCATAATGATTCCTTTATTTGATCAACACCTAAATCAGGAAATGCTCTTTTCATACCCATTTCTTCAGCTAAATCATCAAGAGCTAGTAATCTTTTGGCAGCAAGTGGATGAGTAGACTGAAGTTCTAAGAAACCGCCCCAAGGACTTTCTAAATCCCATGCTGCAGCTTTTACAACCATATCTGGATCAATATCACCAACTTGAGATTGAGCATAAGCTGTCATTACTAAACCTTTAGCTGCATTAATATCAAAGATGTTTAATGATCTTGTAGCATTAGTAAAACCATATCTTCTGTAAGCTCTGGTTCTATCTCTTCTATCAACTTTTTTGTCATTCATAGTTTGAGCATATTGAGCTTGAGATTGTACCATACCATAAGCAATTTTTACCAGAGCCGTTGAAAGCGCTGCAGGATTTCTTGTTTCTTGTCCGGAAAATCTATCTGCATAATATTCCCTAACTCTACTTAGAAACATGACTAGAAACTGACTGATTATATAAAACAAATAAGAAACTACCATGGTCACAATAGCAGCAGCAGCAATTCCTGCAGCGGCTTTGCTATCATCTCCACCAGAGATTAATCCTACTCTCAAAAAACCTCGTGAAAAAATATAGAATGTATAAAGAATCATTGGTACTGCGGCAGCAATAGTCATAAAGAGAAAATCTCGATGGGCAATATGTCCTAATTCATGACCAACAACAGCTATCTGTTCTTCTTTTGTTAAAAGATTAATAATACCATCTGATAAAACAAGCCTAGCATTCTTTTTTAAACGTCCATATGTTAAAGCTGTAGGATTTTGGTCATGTATCATCCCTACTTTTTTGATTGAAAGCCCTTGCAATTGAGACTGATCTGATATAAATTGTGCCAAATGTGGAGGTAATTGCATAGGATCAATCCATGTCATTTTATGTAACCATCTGAAACTTAAATCTAGAAGCCAAGGAGAAATTAAAAACTGGATAAATACTATTGAAATTGCTATTATTATTGGTAAAAGAACTATAGAAAATGTTTGTGACACTATTGTTATTTCCCCAACGTAGAAGACTATTAACATAGTCCCAATTGCAACAGCATAAACTAAACCCCAGAGGAAAGCTAAAGTTAACACTCCTCTGAAAATTATTCTGAATTTCATAATATCATAATAAAGTGTGACATACTAGTATATATTGCTTTATTTTTGAAGAAAAAAAGTTAAAGAGAAATTATTGTTTTCTCTTTCTTCTATAAACAAACGGAATTACAAAAACCAATGATAATAGAGAGATTAAGCTATAACTCGTTTTCTGTGGAGCATTAACAGTAAATATTACAGTATCACCAATTGCTTGAAAACCTATTGAGTCTTCAACTGTAACAATAACTGATACCACCTGTCCTTCTACGAAATCACCCATGGTTCCAAAGAATGTGTTGTTGCTACCAATATCCACTAAATCAATTGTTCTTACAGTTCCATTATCTATAGATATCTCAGCTTCTGCACTTACTATTGTTCCAAATTCGTTTACTTTCACTTCAATAATATTATCTAATCCTTCTCTTGGTTCTGTAGGGTTGAGTGTTATTGTTGTGATTGTGGGGGCATACATATCTGGAAAAGAAAATGCTTCAGTTCTAGTACCATAAATAGATGAAAGAACAGATCCATCAGAAGCAAAACCAGATTCAATCCCTAGTAAATCTAGTGCGGTTGGTGCTATATCTATCATATCTATTCCACCTATAGCACTATTCTTTGCAATTCCTGGTCCTGCAGCTAAGAACACTCCTCTCATGTCGGTGTTATTATTGAGGTATCCATGCATTCCTAGATATGAACCACCAAAATTCCTTGATCTTCCAGGTTCTAACCACACAGATATATTTACACCTCTAGCTGGATTATCAAGATTTATGCTATTGTGCTCATCATTGACAAAGACAGCTTGAACTCCATCTTGTCCTTTAAGATATCCAGCAAATTCTTCTACTTTAATTGTGTTTGTTTCATTTATGAAGTATAGAAGTTCGAATGCCGCATCATGTGCGATGTAGGGATGAAGTCCTGTATTTGCTACAGCATCTAGATAGAATGATTTTGTTTCTAAGAAATAATCATCATCTGTTACAGCAGCCATACCATGGTCAGATTCTAATATCACAACTGTCTCTTCCAACAAACCAGCAGATTCTAATTTTTCAAAAAATGTTCTAAGAGCTACATCAAGAGAAAAATCAATAACTTGCTTGATACCTGCTGAGTCAGGCCCAGTTGAGTGACCAATACTATCAACACCTGGTAACCATGCATATACTAAACCTATATCAGGATCATCTATCAGAGTATCTGCAACCTTATTTGCTATACCTTTATCAGTTCTTAAATTATTGGCACTAAACCAATCATAGTCATAAAGATATGTTGGGGCTATCCCCTCAAATTCAGTTCCAAAGTCAACATAAGGCCAAGCGAAAACTGCTGTTTTAATACCTTGTTCTTCTGCATGAATAACTGAAGGTTTTGTAGTCAAAAGATGCAGACCAGTGTTTGTATCTCTATAATCATCAGAATCATCAGAGAATAGTGAATATGATTTATTCGTTTCCCAGTCATAGAATGTATTTCCCATAATCCCATGTTTATCTGGATGATTACCAGTTATGATAGAAACATGGTTTACAGCAGTAACTGATGGGTT
>JAAFKI010000050.1 GCA_021399345.1 Candidatus Heimdallarchaeota archaeon | reverse complement strand
TCATTTGGCCAGAAGTTCTCTTCTGCATTAATATCAAATTCCTGTATCTCTTTTTCGCCGTATTTCATTTTTTGCCTTTAATTATATCTATTGATCAGTTCTGTTTCTGTAACAGGTTTGCTGACACCAAAACCTTGAAGATAATTTATGCCAAGAGCCTTCAGTTTTTCTTTCTGTTTATCTTTGTCTACCCATTTTGCTACAGTAATGATCTGAAGTTCTTTAGACATTCTGGTTAAGGATTCGAGCATTGCATAACTTGTTTTATCATCCAGGTTCGTTACATAGTCTCTATCAAACTGAACCATGTCAAATCTGAAATGCTTTATGTACTCCATTGAGGCATTGGATGAACCAAAATTATCAATACAGATACGAATGCCTTTTGTTCTAAATTTGTTAAGTGTCTTAAGATAACTGCTGAGGTCATGGTGTGTTTTTCTTTCATAGAGTTGTATGATAAGACGTGAAGGATCAATCTCTTTTTGATTTAGATAGGTAAAGAATTTCTCTTGAAATGATGGGTCTCTCAGTGAGAAAGGAGAGAGGTTAAAAGTAAAAGAGATACTTTCATCCACTAAAGGCAAGAGATCAATAATATGTTTGGCTAAAGTAAAGTCATATTCTCTGCCTAGACCCAAACGATTGATCACAGGAAGGTAGACTCTAGGTAAGATATTCCCTACTTTATCGGAATTGAGTTTCACAGCAATCTCATAAATATCAATGGCATTGCTCTTAGTATTGAGTAGAGGTCTAAAGTTAAGAAGAAGATTCTCATCTTTCATAGAGTTTATGATCGTCTCTTCTATACTTGAAATTTCAATAGCATCTTTTGTAATAGGAATATTTTTCTTTTCACTATTCTCTTTGGTTTGTGTTGCAATGATATCCTGAAGGTGAAAAATGATCTGTTGAAAATCTTCACCTGTATTGGTCACAATAGCAAACCTATAATCTACTTCAATGTTATTTATAGTTGTATTCTCTTTGGCAAACTCTTCTAATATTTTTTCTAAATCATCATGTGTTTCATCCAAAGCGATAATAAATTCAGCACCAAAACGTCTTCCTATGAGTGCTTTGTCTAAACCTTTTTGTTTAAGTTTCAGGTTTAATTTTTGAATGATGGTATAGAGTAGTGTATCTACTTCTGCATCACTATAGTTTTCATTGATCGTTGCAAGGTTCTCTATCAGGATCAAAGCAAGAGTCTTAGATTTAGAGTCTTGCAGTCTTTTGACAAAAGCTTTTTGATTAAAACCTTGGGTTGCCTGGTCTAACAGGGTCTCCTTTACACTGGCATTCATTAGAAAATAGATAAAATATATGGTAATAAATGTGATGGAAACAATAAGAAAAACATTTTGAAGACTGAAAGTAATAGTCTCGTTTGTAGATAAAGTGGTGTAAAAAACTAAAAAAATAAGGATGAGTACAGGAATCCCTGCCCTAAGGGCAAGTTTAAAACGACGTCCTCTCTCTTCCAGTTCAGATAATAGCATTTATGTTATACGTCTAAGTGTTTTACATCTTTAGCATGGCTTTCAATGTAGTTTCTTCTTGGTTCAACTTCATCACCCATAAAGAGGGTAAAGGTATCACTAGCTTCTTCGATATCATCTATCTTAACTTGTAGAAGTCTTCT
>JAAFKI010000049.1 GCA_021399345.1 Candidatus Heimdallarchaeota archaeon | reverse complement strand
TTGCAAACCTTTTGCACAAACGATACAAAAAACAGTGTAAGAGTCAATCATAGCAAATTTCTAAAAAAAAAGTGAAAGAACGTCTCAGTACTTCCTTCTGATTAGAATAACAATTACCGAAACCAATCCTATAATTGATAAAGATATTAACATGGTCCATGTACTTTCATCTGTTCCAGCTGGAGTTGAAGGTTCTTCTGTCGGTGTGGGTGTCGGTTGATCAGATAGAGATGAATTGATAGAACTATAGACAAAAGTTATAAAATTGCTTTCTTAATGTATTATGTTTCACTAGGTGTATCTTACTGAGTTCGCTAGACAAAAAACGAATCGAAGCAATAGTCCAATTGTCAAATAAAGGAGAGTATAATCAAGCTTTAGATGGTATCAGTAAATTGCTTGATGATGAGACAACTAACCTGGAAATGCAGATTGAACTACTAATCTTGAAAAGTAGGATTACATTCAGGTTAGGTTTTTTTGGTTTCAATGTATTACAAAGAACAGATAGAGCTTTAGACATAATTAATGAAGTAATTCAAAGAGTAGAAACACAAAATAATCAACAATTTAGTTTTCAAGCTTTAGTATTAAAAACAAGAATTCTTGCAAACCTAATACGATGGGATGAATTCCTTGTTGAAGTAGAAAAAGTTGAGAATATGTATCAAAGTATTGAAAAATACAATAGTGTTCAGCAGAAATTTGCTCAAGCTAAACTTTTCCAGTTAAAAGGACACATACCACTAGCAAATACCTGTACTGAAGATGTAGATTGGGATCTGGAAAAGAGTTTGAACTTTCTTAATGAAGCTCTGAGTATATTCAGAGATTTGAACCAGCATGAAGAAATAGTCGATGTTATTTGTGATATAGTTAATAATCTTATTCTTTCTTCTCAAATTACAGAGATTTTCACTTATGCAAATGAAGGATTGCAAGTTGCTGAACAATCTGGAAATCACTATTTGATAGCTCATTCATTATTGCTAATAGGAAGTGTTCATTATGACATGAGCGATTATGAAAATACGTTTTATTTTGCAAAGCGAAGCTTGGAAATATATGAAAAAATAGGCGACAGAGGGGGAATATTATGTGCTAAGAATATTATAGGTCTTTATTATTTAAAGATAGAATCTTTGGAGGAATCTAAGAAGATTTTTCAAGAAATTATTGACGAAACACCAGAATCTCTTGCTGCTCTTGTAAATTTATCTATGGTCTATGATAAAGAGGGTAGACTGACAGAAGCTCTTGATCTTTTGAATAGAAGTAACAAACTGTATCAGAATGAAAAGAATAAATATTACATACAATATCCTGCATTCCACATAAGTAGAATAAAAATCATGCAAGGAGAACTCGACGAAGCTTTAATATTCCTAAAACAATTCCTAACCTCTTCTCAAGCTAGAAGATTCAAAGTTGGAGTTTCTTATGTTCTTTCTTTAATATCTTCGATTTATTGGCAAAAAGGGTTGAATAAGGAAGCTATAGAAT
>JAAFKI010000048.1 GCA_021399345.1 Candidatus Heimdallarchaeota archaeon | reverse complement strand
TGCTCCTTCGATTTCAGAATAACCATCTAGTCCCATAGCGGCTCTCTCTTGGGCTTTTGCATAGATAGGTTTTTTATAACCCTTATACTCCTCGTCCCATGTTCTACGACTAAAAATAGTGTATTTCTCGTTAAAAGGTTCGTAAACATCTTCATCCATTTCGTAAGGCTTCTTATCTTTCTTACTTTCTCTACTTGGTTTAGTTTGCTTAAGTTTCTGTTGAGAAATGACTTTCTTAGTTTTTGAAACTGCTTGGATGGCTTCAAAAGGGCATACATAAACACATTGAAGACAGTTGATACAATTTTGATTGTTTACTTCTGCAATGCTTTTACCAATCTTGATAGCTTCTTTTCCTTTTTTATTTTGAGGACATATAGAAACACATTCATGTTTACATTGAGTTGGAACACAAAGTTTCTTTTGAATCTTGATATTCATCAAGCAAGAACAAAATTATGAATAAATAAAGTTTTGGTGATTTCTTAAGAATCTCCAATCGTATTCTTTAACCAGAAGTAATCTTCTGCTCTCTTGCTTACTTTATTTTCCTCAATAAGTTTGGCTAGAATTACTTGGATAACATTTCGAACCAAACAAAGCCATTTATAATTAGCTATGTTTTGCACATGTTCTTGAATTATCTCACTAGAAGTTTGACCCGACTTAAGTTGTTGAACAACTATAGGTTCTAGTTTTGAAAATTGTTTTAGATTGTAAGAAATTAATTCATTTGGTTTGATAATCATATCTCTATGTCCAGATAAGGCATATTTCACTTTGAGTTTTGATAGTCGATTATAACTAGTTATTAGGTCTGAATATGCTCCAGGATAAGAATTAATTGCACTAATCATATTTCTATGAAATAGACTTCCTACAAATGCTACCCCTCTTGGATCATAGAAGCCAATTTGACCATCTGTATATCCTGGTAAATCAATAGTTTCTAGTTCCCATTTTTTCAAACCTAGTTGTTCATAGGAACCTAAATCGATTTTGTTTCCATTTTCAAGATATGAGTTAAAGATATATCCTTCATCTTCAAGACTATCAGCTGTTTTTCTAGAGGCAAAAAGAGGAATATCATATTTGTCTTTATAGAACATAGCTTGATTAACATGATCCACAAGGTAGTTAGTCAGCAATATTCCTTCAATTGTGTTGATGTTATTATCAACAAATTCTGTTAGATCTGCTAAATTGGACTTAATCGTAGAACCTGGATCAATGATATATTTCTTCTGGTTTCCTACCACATAAATGTTTGATTCACTAAATGGTTTCTGTGTATGAGCTGGAGTTTTAAATCTCCAAACAAAAGGCAAGAGACCTTTTTTTAACATAGAAATCTGTGATTTCTCGCGTTCAAGTTTTCTGACAGTATCTACAAGCTTCTTCTTCTCAGTATAGAAATGATGCATTAATGTAGCAATAGAATTATCAAACAACTCAGTCATCTTTTCACGCTTACTCACAATCTCAGATGGTCGATACCATTGACCACGTTCTTCAGCAATTTGTTTGTCTCCAACTAAAAGCTCTGAATATTGGGATAATTTTGTAACCTTTTTTGGGCTACTAGCAGGAGAGCTAAATAGGTAGTAATGTGGAATTATATTCATCTCATCCATCAACAATGTTCGGGAACCACTTGGAACCATGGAATGAAAAAGTACATTGAGATGAACTTGATCTAGTTCTAAAATCTGTTGTCTAGTGTCTAAGGATGCAGAAAGAGAGATGTTGAATTCGGGATCTATAATGAGATTGCGTTCTAGTAAAAGCCTCAAAGTAACTACTTTGTCCTGCATATTTTCACTTATATCACCGTGCTTCTTCTGGAGTTTTTCATACAGTTCTTTATCTTGCTCAGTAATTATCGAAGCAATAGGTGTCCAAGTAGAAGGATAATTGGGAATATTTTTTCCTCGTTTAACTAAGTAAAAATAATACTGTCCTTTATCTATACGAAAAACAAATATCGTAACTGCTCTTATTTCTTGCATTGCTCAATTCATGCAGTTATTAATCATTATTTAACTACTGTCCTCCAAAATTGAGTAACTAAATTGATTATATCTTTTCGACATCATGTGAGGCTGATTCAGTTCGTCCAGCAGAAGTGATTCTGATAAATTCAGCGTTAGCTTGCATCGCTTTAATGCTAGTTGCACCACAGTAAGAGATACCACTACGTAAACCACCTACAAGTTGTTGAAGAACATCAACAGCTGAACCGCGATAAGGAACAACAGCTTCTACACCTTCTGGAACGACGCTACCAACATCTAGTTCATCAAAGGAACCTTTCTTTTCTCTAGCTTCTCTTCCAAGAGTTGCACCAAGACTAGCCATACCTCGAACAATCTTGTAGCTACGTCCTCCTCTTAGAACTGTAGTTCCAGGGCTCTCCTCAGTACCTGCTAAAATCCCGCCTAACATGACGGTTGAGGCACCAGCTGCAATAGCTTTAGTGAGGTCACCGCTGTTTCTAACCCCTCCATCAGCTATAATAGGAACATCATAATCTTTAGCAACTTCTACGCAATCCATAATAGCAGTTAATTGTGGAACTCCACTTCCAGTAACAATTCTTGTTATGCATATCGAACCAGCTCCAACTCCTGTCTTAATCGCATCGCAACCAGCATCTATTAGATCTTTTGTACCTTCTCCTGTAGCAACATTCCCAGCGATTAGCTCAATATCTCCGAAATTCTTCCTAATCGCTTTAACAGAATTGATAGCCAAATCAGAATGACCATGAGCTATATCAATCACTAAAGCGTCTGCTCCAACATTGATGAGCTCTTCAGCTCTACGAAGATAATCACTTTTGACACCAATTGCTGCTCCAACTAGTAGTCTGCCTTTGGAATCTTTTGAAGAATCTGGTAGTACCTTGCTTTTGATAATATCTTTTGAGGTTATAAGCCCACTCAATTTGCCTTTATCATCAACTAGAGGTAATTTCTCAATCCTATTCTTTTGAAGGATATCTTTAGCTTCTTCAATAGTAATTTCAGAATGAGCAGTAACTAGTTCTTTAGACATAAGGTTAGAGATTTTAACGGAACCATTCTCTTCAAAAAGGATATCGCGAGTAGTCAATATCCCAACTAAAGTATTATTGTTTTCAGTTACTAAAATACCTGAAATACCTTTATCATCCATCATACTTTTTGCGTCGTCTAGAGTAGTAGAGGGGGCAAGTGTATAGGGATGGTCTATTCTAATCATCTCAGAACGTTTAACCTTATTCACTTCAGAAACTTGATCTTCAACAGACATAAATCGATGAATGATACCAATAGCCCCCAATTGAGCCATAATTATACTCATCTTACTTTCACAAACTGTATCCATATTTGATGCTACAATTGGAACATTTAGTTTGATATTTCTAGATAGTTTTGTTGATGTATTTACATCTTTTCTTGAAGAAACAGGCGACCTTTTTGGTACGAGAAGGACATCATCGAATGTTAACCCTTGGCGCATATTTTAAACCCAATGATGAAAAATTTAGATGCTTAAAAGGATTGTTTACATTGATTGAAATTTTGCAAATTCGTGTAAAACATAAAATAAGAGAGATCCTACACATAGACGCTGAGCTAATTTGTGAAAGGATAGTAATTTAAACAACTATTTGAATATAACAATTGATATTTATGAGTCAAAATTACAATTTATCACCCTTTGAATCAGCTAAAAGGAAAATTTCGGAGAGTTCTAACAAACTCTACAAGTACACAATAGCATCGGTAATTATAGCTATGATATTAGTTGTTATTCTAATTGTAACACTAATAGTCGTTCTTGGATCTTCGATTGAATCATTCGATATTGATAATCTCTATCAGTTTGGTGAAGACCTTATTTCTGCTGGACTGTTTACCTCGGGGCTTATAGCAGCTATATTTCTTATCATAGCCGTTATTGCTTTGCTAGTGATCCTGAT
>JAAFKI010000047.1 GCA_021399345.1 Candidatus Heimdallarchaeota archaeon | reverse complement strand
GTCTAATTAAAGATTCTGTTCTAAAATTAAAACCACCTATTCTTACAGGCCAATCTTCATCTTCTAGCTTTTCAAACAATTCTTCAAATGTAGGTTCTTCCTCTTCTTTCCCCATAGCAGTCAACTTTCCTTTCACTACTTATAACTGTTTTTCAGATTCTATTCATATATAAACCCCAAGAATTTTTTCTGACGCAAACTGCAACCTAACTGCAACTTTTCTAGTAAGTGATTTATAAGCAAATCAGAGCTGTTTTGTTAGACATGGCAAGAAGGTCTACATATGAGCATCGTGGCAAAACAACGATTTGAGGAACAAGGTGGTGTTTTAGGCACCTACCTTTCCCCTCATGATCTCTCACAAATTTTGGCTCCTGGTTTACGCAAAGCTAGTATTGTCAAGAGCTATTTTGTTAATCCTGAAGAAGATCGTACTAATCGCATCATGACTTTCATCGATCAACTCTCTAACATTTTCTTGGAGTATTATCCTAGCAAAATTGTTACTGAGGTTATCATGCAATTTCAGAAGCTTTTACCTGATTTTCTTGAAGATTATGGTTCAAATAAATACTTCACCAAAAATCATGTTGCTAACCACTTTTTAGCACTGTTGGATTTCCGTCTAACTTTAGTGGGCAACAAGTTATCACCTAATCACATTGAACATGTTAGAGATTTTTTGGGGTTAAAGAAGGGAAAAATATTTAGTTATTTCTCTATGAAGAAGACACAATCTGAGCTTTTTGCTGCAGGTTACATCCAAAGAAAAAGGAATAATATTTTTAGTCCTATGCTGAAGAACAGAGTTACTCAGCTGATAAACGAGATAGTGCTATTCTCTCCTCAGAATGAGGGCACACTTGATTTTATTCAGAGGAAAGCTTTTGATCTTATTGATGATAGGATTATTCCCAAGATAGACATTGAAGATGCTGCTTTGGTGATGGTTTCAAGTCTTCTTACTTTGTATATCTCGGATAGAGGAATGATTCATGCTTATTGGATTTTGCTGGAAAATAAGTATAAAGTAGATATAGAATTTCTGAAAAGAAAGATTTACAGATATCGTTCTTTAATAAAGAGGAAGAATGCGAATAATGAACTAGGTTTGGGTAATTTTGTGGAAAAGAGGAGTATAGATCATGGCAATACCTCCATTCATTCTAGATATCTATGAAGCTTTCGTTGGAATATTTACAGGTGCTGCAAGAATAACTTTTCTTGCTCTCCTAGCCCTTTTTATAGCTAAGTTCTTGTTTGATGTCCTTTCTGATTGGTTATTCAGGGGACTAAAGAAATATCTCAACATAATCTTTTTCCCTGGGAGTTTTTTCCATATGCTCTGGCATTCACTCGCTATCAGAATGTTAGGATATGACATCAAGGTAAGTTTTCATATGAGCATGACGCTTCGAGATGTGTCAAGTCAGAGTCTTTCAGGCGATCTAAAAAATGTCTTTCATGCACTGATAATCGGAATAGCTCCTCTAATGAACATAGTTGTTGTCATTTTACTTATCCAATTTCATCCTGATTTGATAGCTTTCTTCAATTGGATTAATTTTCCAGTTGGTAGATGGTTAATAGTTTATCTCATAATCTGCTTTTGCTTCTTTGCTCTTCCAGATTTTGCTGATCTTCTCCTTCCTTTTACTACCGCAACCGCTAAGCATGCAGAGTTTATCTTCCTCCTTTTAGTAGGTTTTTTCTGCTTCATTGTAGCTATCGGAGTCTGGGGTTATTTCCTCCCTCTGATCAACTTCCTTCTTTATTGCATTGCTCTTATTTACTTAGCTGAGAAAGAATTTTTCAATCGTAAAATCAAACCTTTCAAGAAGGGTTTTGAACCTGTTCCCAAAGAGACCACTAAACAAGAGCAGATTGAAATATGACAGACAAAACTTTTTATCTGGTAATTTGTCTTTTTTCTTACTTTACTTAGAATGGAAAGTGTTGAAATGAAGTTACCTTATACCTTTGAATCTTCTGTAACCTCTGCTAATCGAATCACTATTCCTACCATGCTTACCTACATCGAAGCTGGTGACAGAATTGAAGGTTATATTCAACTTCTAACTGATGATAAAACTTACCCCTTTGATAAGAAACTCTCTACTTCTAGACACATAACTATTGGTCACATCAAATCTTCCCTTCCTGGTAAACAACTTCCTTCTCGTCTTCGAGTTACTATTCAGAAAGTCCATAAATCCATCTCTGAAGCTTTAGAATTCAACCTTGTTAGTTATCGCGACATTATGGGGAATTACACTATGAATTATTCTACTATCAAACCCTTAGCTTCTGAGCAGTTACTGTTGGACAATTTTTCACAAGATTTTTTCGTTGCTTTCTTTGCTAATACTGAAGCTGAGATTAACCAATTCCTTGAACCATTTTATGTTGAAGAGACTAAGAAATGGGTTTCTCCTGTTAACTTACTCATTGATGACGAATTTGGTGCAAAAATCCCTGTATTATTGTTCCTTGTTCTTTCTCAAGATTATTACCAGAAATTTAATGACAATTTTACTAAAATTGAGATTTTAATTCAGCGATTAAGTAACTGGATCTTTGAACTTGATGACTTTAATATGGAAACACTTTCTAAATTATCTTCACAGCTTCAAGATATAATTGAACATAACAAGGAACCCCAGTATTTTGATATGAGAACTATTCTTTCCTTACCTGACCTTCGAAGGGAAATTGTTCTGATAGTTCTGAAAGAACATAGAAATGGAGGAATCACTTTAGATACACTCATAACCCAAGTTAAAGAGACTAAACTGAAGGTTTCCGTTGAAATTGATGAGCTAGTTAAGGATGGAATTCTAAGGCAATTTGAAGATGGGGATTCTACAATTGTTGACACTCTTTGGAAAATCTGAATTAAGGTATTATTTCAGTTGTATTGTTGTATTTTGGATAGTCAAAATCTTCTCGTTTTACAATTCCCTTCTGGATTAAAGTTTCAACTCTAGGTTTGATAGATTGGAGCTCTCTTATTAGATGTTTAACCGTTCCACAAACTAAATCAAACCCTTTTTCTCCCCAGAGCTTGGTTTTTTCAGCAAAAAGGCATCTTCCACCACATAGATTGTAAACCTCGCATTCTAGACAGGTATTGCCCACTCCAATAACATTCTCTAGCTCAGATGGGCTATTTTTCTCTATATCTCCTACAACTGAGAAATCGTATTCAGGTGGAAGAGGACAAAAAGAAATCTTCCCATCTGTTCTAATTGCGAAGCTTCTCAATCCTGCTTCACAAGGTAAATCTGTTGATGTGTTGTTTAGGATGTGTCTAAAAATACCCAATAAGGGAACCATGCCCTTGTTTTCTCCCCTTTCTAAATTAGTAATCCAGTAATCTACCAAACGAGAAATTCCTTCGTTATACTTCAGCATCCATTTAGGAAAATCATCCCATCTTGTTTCCATTCCCTCATCCCATTGGACATCTAGCTGCCAGTGAACGTGATCAAAAGTCAATTCTGTGTTTTCAATCAAATAAACAACATCTTTGTAGATTTCAGAGGTTTCTGAGATTGTCATCCTAGCAATTAAATCTCCTGTAAAACCTCTTGAACGAATATCCTTGATGTTGGTTGACAATTTATCATAGGTTCCCTTACCCCTGTTAACATCTGTTTTTTCTTCATCACCATCAATAGATACTAGAATTGTAGAAAATCGAATTAAGTATTCGGTTGGAAGTTTGTTTAAGAGCAGACCATTTGTTTGTAGAGAGTAGTGCTCTGCATCTATTTGGTCCATAATTTCTAGTATTTTATTTGTTTCTAGAAGAGGTTCTCCTCCATAGAAACAGATAGTAGGCGATTTATCTTTAGAAAGAAAATCAACTAAATCTTGGGTTTTCCAAGCTGGTTGGATTGGTAGATCAGGGTGAGGTTCATTCATACAATAACGACATCTGAGATTACATTTTGTACTAGTAATTACAAACCAGTTCATGGGGAAAATCTTAACTCCAAAAATAAAGAAAATCAACCTTTTAAAAAAATATTGTTTTGAAAGAGGATAATTTCCTCAAAATATCCTATTTTAGAAATTTCCAATTCAAATGCCTATAGACATAATTGTTATGACATGAATTTTGTACAAATTCTTTAGAAGTGCCTAGGGCACATCATGGGGACGCCACATCCCCTCCTACCCCGCCCACATCTTCTCTAGAAGATGCTTACGGATCGCTTATTGGATGTAGACACGAAGATCATCACCCAATTGATGCTTGTCTACAATCCTTCATTCTTTAAATAAAACCAGCTTATTTAAACCCCAAAAAAT
>JAAFKI010000046.1 GCA_021399345.1 Candidatus Heimdallarchaeota archaeon | reverse complement strand
CGAAATTTACCTGAAATTAATGAATTCGTTTACTTAACCAAGTTTTCAGAGGTTCTTGAAATGGTAACTTTTCATATTCTTCTTGTTTGAGTAACTTAACAAGGTAGTATCTGGCAGTAACTAAATTTTGGAATGTATCTGGTTGATATTCCTCTAAACTTTCGTGATATAGATTAATTGGGTAATTATATGTAAATGGTAACTCTAATGTTTCTTCCTTTGACAGATATGAAAGAAAAATCCCCGATAGAACTGCTTGATGTACAAAGGTTAGATACAAATCATCTTTTTCATAAAACTCTCTGAAATTTTGGTCATTATACAATTTTTGATAATTTTTCCACCATTCTTTAAGGAATCCCCTTCTAGGATTTACAATCAAGTATCCGGAATTGATGTAAGGGCGTAGAATGTTACCGTCTACATGTGTTTTCATGGGAAATACTTTATCTTCTGTTACATCGCACTTCTGATAGATTAATTCCCAAAATGAATCAATAGGCTCATCAAATAGTGATCCTATGAGTTTGTGATGAACAGGACGATAACCAAGATTTATCCCATCTCGAAGTATGAACTCCTTTGGCTCTTGAATTATGATAGAATTAATTCCCAGAAACACCAAGTTCTTTGTTAGGTTCTTTGCTTCTTCCTCTGCTTGAGATGCTGCTCGAACATGAGCTGTAAAAGGAAATTTGGCTACTTCTCTATCAATATCTATCGATTTAATTGTTACATTGAGAGCTTCTAATCTACTTCTTCGCTCCTCAGATATTTCATTAATATTTCTGGTTGTGAATAACCATATTGGTGAGTCAGAAAACTTTCCTGCGAATTCTCTTATACTTTCGACCAGAATTAACGTCTCAACGTCTTCAACACTTGAACTGAAAGAAAAAATCAAATCGTGCATAATATATTTCCCTATTTAATTTCTATTTGATTTTTACTTGGATATTTATGTGTATTCTCTTGAGTGAACACAAAAGATATAGATGAAATTATCCTCCACCCACAGGAGGGAAAAGTGAGATAATAGTATCTTCTTCTTCTATCCGAAAATCTAGGTTCTTTTTCAAACCATTTACAAGAGCGATTTTGATGTCCTCAGGTTTGAAATCTAAGAGTGTAACAATATCAGCTAAAGTTGTTCCCTTCTGGAGATCTTTTTCCATAGGATTTAAATCATTAATTTCCGGGTATTTTTTTCTCAAGGAAGCAAATACTTTGATGTAAACTCTCATGAGTGGTTTCTCCGTCCAGTTTATGAACAGAATAATATTTATCTGTTGTCATCTTTGTTGCGGTTACCCTAAACAGTCAAACAGATAGGATGACTCACGGCATCCACTGTCCCGGAGGTGAAGACCAGCGGGAATACTTTACGACCGATATTGCCTGCTGCATTACAGTCAGCATTCAACAATAGACCAGCTTTACTCTTGAACAGACCTCGGTTTTTCCTTCTCCCTAGATACTTAACATGTTTCTGAATAGGTTCGATATCTAAGAAAGAGCATTTAGAAGTGTAACTTTCTGTGGTTGTAATAACTTCTATCCCTGCTTCTTCTGCCTTATATTGGAGCTTACGTATGAGGGTAAAGAAAGAGATATTGACGAAATTCTGGTTGTTCCTCTTCCCCATCTTACTCTGCTGCTTCCAGTTCTGGTTATAACCAATAACAATCGTATCAACGCGATGACTCAAGCATTTGTTGATAACGATGCGAGAAGCTTTATGAAGATAATCTTCCACTTGCTGATAACGTTTATCGATGATCTTGTTCATCCTCTGTCCATACTCCTCTAACCCTTGCAGATCATAGATGGATTGGAGACGGGAACGCTCCTTATTATACCATTGATTGATAGCTTTCAATTTTCTCCCTCTGATAAGGAAGGGGGAAAGAACATTGCTAACACAAGTCATAAGGTTATTGACCCCCAGATCTATAGCTAGAATGTTTGTAGGGTTAGAAAGGTTAGAAGGGTGAGATCTCTTTAGCTCCAGCTCTTGTTGGAATATAATCTCCAAGATAAAGCAGGTTCCTCTTGGGAGTAAGCGTACATGATTGATGGTTGTTCCCTCCTCCAATCTTGTTTTAACTTTCAACCCTATTTTTTTGGGAAAATGCAACCATCCTCCATCTTTTAATCTCACCTGGTTGGCAGTGAAGTAGATGATGTGGAATCCTTGCTTCTTTTTGTATTTCGGTGCTTTGGGTTTAGAGAAAAACTTGGTTGAATTCTTTTTGTACTCTTTCTTCGATCTTAAGTACGCTTTCCAGTTCTTTACTAGAAATTTTATCGTCTGTTGAGCAGAATGAGCAATGAAATTTGTATAGCAGGGGTGACAACGTACCATATTTACCAGTTCATACTCTGAGGTCAAATAATTACTATAATTCAGTTG